>JAFLJX010000001.1 GCA_022712785.1 Mycoplasmatota bacterium
TAAAATGCGAGGTCATGTGCCATAATATTTTTTCTCATCATAGCAAATATAATTCATTTCATCAACTAAATCATAACTTATCGTGCAAACACTCATCTTGACACCACTTCTAGATTAAATTCATCTTGAATTTCATCTTAGTACATTAGAAGCAAAATAAAAAGGAAAGCTATTTACCTTCCAAATTTGTAGTGACATTAACTAAAAGTCCTAAATTATCCAATTGAGTAATAAGGTCAATCAATTTTTTAAATACATCAGAGTCGAGGCTTCCAATAACAGAAAAATTCATTTTATTTTTTTCGAAAAAATACAATTTATCAGCCTTCATGTACCCTTTTTCATTATTTGAATCAATAATAAGGTCTTGATTCTCTGGTTTAAACCCTAAATTTTCTCTAAAACTCAACTTTTTATTCCTATACGCTTCTGTTTTGCCCTTAAAAGAAGACATAACAGTTGTAACCAAGTCATATTCGAATCCTTCTATTATGTCGTTTTCATCATTCAAAACAACAAATGAATGTTGATTTAAAATTCTATTATCCTCGCCTTTATATGAAATTATAACAATAATATCTCCGACCTTACACATGGTAACCTCCCTAAATTATTTGTTATCCTCTACTTTAAGAGGTTTATTAAAATCATCTTTTTTTGTCCAATCAAATTTCACAATTTTAGATAATTCAGTCTTTATGTCTTTAACTTGTAAAATTGGTCTTTTTTTACCTATAAACTCCTTACTCAAAGTTTTCATAAAAACATCCTCCTTATATATGTCTATTTTAAGTATATCATAATTTGAATAACTAAAATATTAAAACTATTAAAATGTAGCCTTGCTATATTAATTAATACAATAAAAGCCAATATAATTATTCCTTTATCTTTCTTACTTTAATGATATCACAATAGTTTGGATGCAATATGAATGACACATTTTAATAACTGAAGTGAATACTCCCGCCACTTAATTGAATAATTCAATTTAAAGTAGAGGCTTCTTTTGTTGTGCGAACTACCGTTCGCAAGATTACCGAGCTATCAAGGTTGTCCCATCCTCTATTTTTACATTTTAATTAATTCATTTTGGTTCAGTTAAAATCTTAGACCGTTAATCTAATTATTCCTCCCATGTATAGGTTATCATTAGATACTCACTATTAAAAGTATTTTATATTGAAAAATATAATGAATTTTCAACCTGAAAATTTAATTAATTCATCCCCCACTTAACTAGTTTGAAGAGGGAGTTTTCTTAATCATCATGATAAATATCATTATATAAATAAAAAGAAGCCAATTTCTGACTTCTACAAGTTTTCTATGATTAATTTAAGTTTTATATCAGGTATATTCTCAATAAACTTCAATAACAACTCAAGAAGTTTGCCTTCTAAATGTCCAATAATTTTAAATTCAATTGTATCTTTTTTGAAAAAGTAAATTTGCTCAGCTTTTGTGAATCCGTCTAATTTATTGTCATGAGAATTAGAATTGATAATTGTTTTCTCTGCAGGTATCTCTAAATTGAATGGATAAGATAACTTCTTCTCTTTATTTTTTTTATTAAATGATGAAATTATTGTAGTTGCAAAATCATAATCTAAACCCTTAATTTCACCTTTTTCATCTTCAATAACAATGAAGGAATGTCTTGGTAAATTATAACCCTCATCAGTGATTGATGCTTCAATCAAAATAATATCTCCCTTTTTACACATCGCAAAATCCTCCACCTTTATTTTTTTGTAGATTTAATAACTACTTTCTCAGAACCTTTTGCAGTTTTTTCAGCCCATTTAATAGGAGAAATGTATTTTAATGAATCTTTCATAGAAATAACTTGTCCAGCTCGTGTAAATTTGTCACTAAGCTTAATTTCAATTGTTTTCATATAAACCCTCCTCAACATATTTAAGACAATTATATTATACCATACTTTTAACAATGTCAAGAAATAAATACTACTTATTAGTTTTTATCATATAATTCTGTTGTTTTTGTTAGACTTCATAATTTTTCATAATACAAAATTAGTTTATACAATAAAGTCAGTTCCTATAAGAGTATCAGTTTAAGTAATGTCGTGCTATATCAATGGTCTTTGAATCCATAGGCGTGAAATTTTATCTCGATATAGAAAATTGTAAGACTCTTTTTAAGATGAAACTCGTTTACCATGCGTGACTGGGAGGAGAAGATGAAGCAGATTCAGCTGTTATTATGGAATCAATAAGTATCTCCCATTATAGTTTTGATGATTCAATTAAGTGACCTGTGATCTCAAATTCTAATTCCATTCCATCTCTAGTTACATATTCACTCAATATACCTTTGATTTGAATCTCTTCTTCCAGATAGAATATTCCAGATATTTGAGATTTAACTTGTACTTTGCAAGTAATATCCACTGTTACAAATCTTAGTATTTGATCATTGATGTCAATAACTATGTCATAATTATATGCAGATTCAATTTTAATATCACTGTAAAATTTAGTAGCTAATACTTGATCAGATTCATTATTTAAATACTCCCAAATATCATCAATGTAATCATTATCAAGTAAATCAATAATAACATCTTCAGAAACTCTTTCAGGAGATACTCCCATTTTCATAAGTTCAAAAATATTTCTCTCGTATTCTATTCTATATTTCTCGAAATTTGAACTTTCAACAAATTCCTGAAGAGAAGAGAAATTGTTAATACTATTCTCTTTACAATATTCTTTAATTTTCTTATCTTTAGATATAATAAAATACTCTTCAATATCATTACTGAAAATATACCTTTCGTAATTCTTCATAAGCATATAATCCAAAATACCAGGTGCATTTGGACTGTCAACAAAAGGTTTTTCTCTATAAACAGCATCCTTGATTACATCTTCTAAAGTGAAAGAATCATAATTCAAAACATTAATTAATGATTCTGTTAAAAACTCTTTCATTTCTTTATCATAGATACCTGCGAACACACTTGGTTTTTTCATTTCTATTTCACCTTTTAAGACTCCACCAACTTTTACAAAGTACTTTAAATGCTTAAGCAAATCATAGAACTTATTTTTGTAATCATTATAAGCATGTTTATCAAGCTCATCTTTAACGGTTTTACAAATATAGATTTTCACCAGCTTTTGTTTTGTGTACCCTGATAAATAAATCATTAACTTGTTTTGATAGAACAGTTCTTCTTTTGATATAACGTTCGAATCCAAAAATATTGATATTGTTTTCATATAATCACCATCCTATATCTATTCTACCAAATAAAAGAACCTATAACAATTTAATGTTATAGATTCAAAGATGTTTCATCTAATCAATTTTGAATATTTTCTCAGCAGTTCTAAATAAAAGGTTGTTCATCTCATCATCTGAAAGATTTGCATGTTTTATCATAGCAACATGATCTTTAAT
>JAFLJX010000002.1 GCA_022712785.1 Mycoplasmatota bacterium
ATCATAATTACAAAATACTCTTTTTTCAAGAATGCATTAGCACCCTCTTTGATAAATCCTGATATTTCAGCAACTCTTTCTGAACCAACTGGGGCTTTTAATACTTGTTTATAAAGATAAAAAGCATAAATCAATGCGCTTAAACTAAGTCCAAGGGCAATGTAAAGAAAAAAATCCATATGTAACCTCCTCTTATTTATCTTTTAATTCTATCAAATTAATGGCTTACAAACAACACATTTCGTATACTAATTAACAAAAAAATAAACACCGTATAGACGTTCATCTATAATCTGAAAGCAAAAGTAGCAATTATATCCATCACAAATAAAACAAAAAGGGTCGAAGCTATCTTTCTAGAAAATATCAATTCAATTCTTTCAATATAAGGATGAATCAAGATAATTGCCAGAAAAGATAATACACCAAATAATGACGTTGGTATTACACATATATATTTTAAGTCACATGTAAAAAATAAATTGTAATCCCACAAACTTTTATCATACAAGAATTCATATCCAAACCCAGTAACAGCTTCACTAACACCAGTAGTAATAACTGCGGTTATTAATAATGATAAAATTCTTAACTTCTTATTACCAATATATCTTTTTATTAAAAAATCATAAACTAAAATTGCCAAAACAATCCCAGTTCCATATAGTGGTTGATAAGGACCAATTAAAACTCTATTTTCAACCCATTCACCAAAAGCAATCAAATTAATAATTCTTTCTAAAACATATCCTCCAAAAGAGTATACAAGTAAATATATAAAGTATTTTTTCATTTAGTCACTTCCTTATATTCTATATTATACTAAATATAAAAGAAAAAGCGAAAAAATATGATTTCTATCTATTATTATGCTATATTAAAATAGATAATTTTGTTATACTAAAGACGAGGTGGTACATATGGCATTAGCAATGGGTAAATATAATATATTAACTGTATTAAGAGAATCAGACTTAGCTTTCATTTTAACTGACGGAAGAGATGAAATCTTTTTACATAAGAGACAGGCTGATGGTATCTTAGAAGATGGACAAGAAGTTGAAGTATTCCTATACTATGATAACGAAAAAAGAATCACAGCTACAATGAACAAACCAATAGTAGATACTGAAACTGCTGCTTTTTGTAAAGTAGTAGGAGTTAATCAACATGTTGGGGTATTTTTAGATATTGGATTAATAAAAGATTTGTTGTTATCAAGAGATGATCTTTCATTTAAGAAAAAAGAATGGCCAGAAATTGGGGATGAAATACTTATTAAACTAAAAGTATCTAAAAACCAATTAACAGCGAAAATAATTCCAAGATATGATGTTAAAAAGTATTTAACTCCAACAACTGAACTTATTGAGGGAGAAGGATATGTAGCATACTGTGTATTTATTGCAGAAGAAGGAGTTGTCTTTTTAACAAAAGATGGACATTATATTTATGTTTACTATAAAAACATGAGAAAAAGCTATCGTTTAGGTGAAAAAGCTTATGTTAAAATCAGTAAAGATAAATTAGATCATAAATATAACGGAACACTAATTTTACAAAAAGAATTAATGTTAAGTAAAGATGCTATAACAATTAAAAACTATTTAGAATCTCATGGGGGTAAGATGGGCATAACTGATAAATCAACTCCAGAAGAGATCAATGAAGTTTTTAATATGTCAAAAGCAGCATTTAAAAGAGCAATTGGATCTTTATATAAAGAAAAGAAAGTAATTTTAGATCAAGATAGCACAACATTAATAAAACCTGTTGAATAAATCAGGTTCATAATATATAATTTTTAACTAGAAAAGAAAAGGTGATTAGATATGGGTCGTAAATTTGAAGTTAGAAAAGTAGCAATGGCTAAAACAATGGCGATGAAAAGTAAAATTTATTCAAGATTCGGAAAAGAAATTTATATGGTAGCTAAAGCAGGTGGAACTAATCCTGATTCAAACCTTAGTTTAAAACATTTGATTGATAGAGCTAAAAAAGCACAAGTACCAGCTGATGTAATTAAAAGAAATATTCAAAAAGCTGAAAAAGGTGTTGGTGAAGATTTCATGCCTAACCGCTATGAAGGATTTGGTCCTGGTGGAGCTGCAATCATTATTGATACATTAACTGATAACTTAAATAGAACTGTTAGTGAAGTAAGAAATTGTTTCACTAAAGTAGGATGTAAAATGGGTGTAAGTGGTAGTGTTGAACACGGATACAGTCATCTATGTCACGTAACACTTAAAGGAATGGGCGAAGAAGAAGTACTCGAAACGTTATTAATGGCGGATATTGATATTTTAGAATTAGAAGAAGTTGATTCATTAATTGAAATTGAAGGTAATGGATTTGATTTAGATAAAATCCAAGACGCTCTAAAAGAAGCTGATGATTCAATAGAGATTATAGATGCTGAAAAAGGATGGTATCCTTCAGTATTTGTTGAATTAGACGAAACTAGTAAAGAAGACTTTGAAAAGATGATGGACCTGTTAAATGATTTAGAAGATGTTCAAGAAATATTCCATAATGCAAAAGACTTATAAAAGCACATAGAATGTGCTTTTTATATTTAGTATATTATTTGTTTTTATAAACACTACAAACTATACTTAAACAAAGAGGAGTGATTATTATGAAAAAAATATTACTAGGAATTACATTATTATTACTAGTATTTACAATGTCCGCTTGTAAAAGTGATACAGATAATACATTAAAGGTTGGTATGGATTTAAAGTGGCCACCTTTTGAAACAATAGATAGTAGCGGAAAACCTACAGGAATCAGTGTAGATTTAGCTTATGCATTAGGTGAGTATTTAGAAAGAGATGTTGAAATTGTAGATTTAGAATTTGGTTCTTTAATTACAGCATTAGCAACTGAACAAATTGATATAATTATTGGATCAATGAGCATAACTGAAGATAGAGAGTCCAAAGAGAACTTTACATTTAGTGATCCATACTTTTTTTTCCCATTAATTACAGTTTTGAATAAAGACTTTTACGAAGCTAATCCAGTTGAATCAAAAGAGGAGTTATTCGCTATTGATGGTGTAAATTATGTTGGACCTTTATCGTTCGTTTCTTTATCAATACCAAGAGAAGAAGCTTTAAATGCAAATATCTTAGAAGTTGCTGATTCAAATTCTGCAGTGCTTGAAGTAGTAAGTGGAACATCTGACGCGTTTATAATTAGTGCATCTTCAGCAGCAGGGTATCAAGCTGCAAACCCAGAGACTACAGTTATTTTGTGGGATCCAATTGATCTGTCTCCGATTGGAATGGGCATGAGAGATGATGACGCACAATTTAAAGATGATGTTAATGCATTTATTGCAGGATTGAACGACATTGATGGTGTTTATGACATGTTAAGAGAAAAATACGATGATGTTGTCGCAGAAGATTTACCTGGACAAGGTGTGGATTTCTACATCAATGATTAGTGATAGACAAAAGCGAATATTAAGTTTTTTAACAGCCCTACTAATTTTTGGGCTGTTTCTTGCTTTAATCTATTTTGCCTTTCCAGGCAGAAAAGATTTAGAATTTTCTAAATTTCTTCCTTGGAAAAACTTGGTAATAAAAGGATGGATTCTAACAATTGTAGTTAGCATAATTGTATTGATTTCAAGTGTAATACTTGGATTTTTACTTTATTTATTATCAAAATCAAAGATTTTAGTATTTAAATACTTAGCAGATATCTTCACTGAAGTAATCTTTGGTTCTCCATTAGTAGTATTTATTATCTTGGTATTTTACTTTATTGGAGCACCATTAAATATCGATAATAGGATAGTACTTGGAGTGATTGCACTTAGTTTATACATGGCACCATATATGAAAAATGTATTTGAAGGTGCTATGGAAAGTATAGATGAAATGCAATACCAAGCTATGACTGTATTTGGCTTTACAAATTATCAAAAATATAGATACATTATAATTCCACAACTTCTTAAAATTTTGATTCCACCTTTTGCTGGAAACTTAACATTTATTGTTAAAGGGAGTTCTTTATTAAACTTTATAGGAGTGCCTGAGTTATACAATGCAATAATCACAGTTGGTTCTACAACCTATGGAGTTGTAGAAGGATATATATTCCTATTTGTTATGTACTTAATGATTACGATACCATTGATTAGATTAACAAAATACTTTGAGAAGAAGGTGGCATTATGGAACTAAAATTACATAATGTTAATAAGAGTTATGATAATAAAGAAATATTAATAGATATAAACTTAGAATTAAAAGATGAAGCAAGCATTGCTATTATTGGTCCTAGCGGGGCTGGTAAATCAACATTGCTTAGATTGTTATCTTTAATTGAAAAACCAGATAGTGGAGAAATACATGTAAATAAATATGACTTGAATAAAATAGATCCTGATGAATACTACAAAAAGATTGGTTTTGTATTTCAATCTCATACATTATTTCCACATTTAACAGTATTAAGAAATATCACATTAATACTTGAACAGGTTCATAAAAAAACAAAAGAAGAAGCTAACAAAACCGCTTTAGATTTATTAAATCGTTTTGATTTAGGTGAACATATACATAAAAGAGCAAGTCAATTAAGTGGTGGACAAAGTCAAAGAGTTTCAATAGTTCGTGGGATTGCGATCAATCCTGAAGTTTTATTCTTCGATGAACCTACAAGTGCACTTGATCCTGTATTAACTCAAGAAGTATTGAGTACAATTCTTAAGTTGAGAGAAGAACATATGAAATTTGTAATAGTAACTCATGAGATTCTTTTTGCTAAAAAAGCTGCGGACTTTGTTATATTTATGGACTGTGGCAAAATTGTTGAAATGGGAAATGTAGATATTTTAGAAAATCCACAAACAGAAGAACTCCAAAAGTTCTTGTCAAATGTCTTCTTATGGTAATAATAAAAACTCTAATAAATAGAGTTTTTTGTTTGTTTATTATTATAAAAAGTGATACTATTTAAAGGAGAAATAAGAGAAAGTTGTGTTTATATGAAAAAGTCAATAATTATAATATTATCAATCTATTTTTTACAAGGTGTAATTCATAATTTAGGTCATCCTGTAACCCCATCCTTAGTTAAAGAATTAGGTATTGAAGATTATATGGTCGGTATCTTTTTTGCTACTATGAGTTTTGGGTTAATGCTTGGTGGGCCTTTATGGGGGTCACTCGGTGATCAAGGTAATAAAAGAAAATATATAGTATTCGGATTACTAGTTTATGGATTTGGACAATACATGTTTGGGAATGTTGGAAATGTTTATTGGATGGTATTCTTTAGATTCGTTTCAGGATTTGGTGTAGCTGCGAGTTCTGCATTGCTTATAAGTATTCTGATTTGTGAATCCGAAACTAAAAATCGAACGAAACATATTGCTTGGAGTGTAGCTGCATTCACTATAGGTAGTAGCCTTGGTTACTTCATAGGCGGAACATTAGGAGAAAACAAATTCTTCACAGATGTTCTTGGATCAAACGTTTATGGAAACATATTCTTAATTCAAGGTATTACAAATACTTTATTAGCTGGATATGTTTATATTTCATTAAGAAAGATAAATACTTTAGGTGTTATTGATTTAAATAAAAAACCTAATATATTCCAAGGTTTTAAAGATATAAGAGTACTGGATAAAACATTAGTAATATTCTTGATGTCTTTAACATTCATTTCAATAGGAATGATTAATGTAAGTAAGTTTATAGATGTTTTCTTAATAGATCAAGGATATACAACTAGTGAATTAGGAACTTTTGTGGGTGTCACAGGAATTGTATCACTAATTGCTAGTGTAGTTGTTGTTCCTCTTGTTGCTAAATTTAAAAGAGATATGACAATAATGATTTATATACAAGTATTAAGTGCAATAATAGTTTACTTTGTTTTTAGAAGTAATGAAATTATGCTAATTCTTTATTCAGTATTTATGATTTACGTTATTTTTAAAGCGGTGTATGGACCACTTGAACAAAATTACATATCAAGTCATGCGTCAAACGGTAAATATGGAACAATTATGGGTGTTAGACAATCGTTTTTTGCAATTGGATTTGTAATTGGACCATTAATTGGAGGATTCTTATATAATATCAATCCAATTTGTGTTTTTGATTTTAGTG
>JAFLJX010000247.1 GCA_022712785.1 Mycoplasmatota bacterium
AGTGGTAAACGAAGACAATTCAAAAGTTAACAAAAGTTTGTTGTTTAGAAACGTTGCATTATATTCAATAACAGTAGGTATTTTTGGATTTGTAGTTTATAAAAACAAAAAGTAAAACGTATTCATATCATTATCATTGACTTTAAAGCTAATTTCTTATAAATTAGTGATGAAAGCGGTGATTCATATGGAATTATTACAAATACTTGTAAGTATATTACCAGTGCTTGGACCATTAGTGTTCCTAGTTGTATTTAAGATGAGTGCTAAAAAAGGAATGACTATATCAATGATCTTAATGATGATACTTGCCATACTTGTGTGGCAAGTATCACTTAGTGTTATATTCGCATCTGTATTTGTTGGAATACATAAATCACTAACTATTATATTAATACTACTTGGTGCTTTAACTCTGGTTAATACTTTGAAGAATACTAAAGCTATTAAAAGAATAAACCAGGGATTTGAAACCATCTCAAAAGACAAAAGAATTCTCGCTGTTATTATAGCTTTTCTATTTGGTGCATTAATTGAAGGAGCTAGTGGTTTTGGTACACCTGCAGCAATCACCGGACCTTTGCTTGTTGGGATGGGATTTAATCCATTAACCGCAGTAGTAGTAGCATTAGTTGCCGACAGCACTCCTGTTTCATTTGGGGCAGTTGGGACTCCTATAGCTGTAGGACTTAGTGATTTAGGATTGAATTTAAATGAGATTGCTGTTAATATCACTTTTATTGATTTATTTAGTGGAGTTTTTATTCCAACAATTGTCGTTATTATGTTTGTGTTATTAGATAAGGAATATAAAAGTAATAAATTAAAAAGTGTTTTAGAAATATTGCCTTGGACATTATTTGTAGGATTGGTATATGTTCTTACTGCGTATTTCACAGCTTCATTCGTTGGTTTTGAATTTGTTTCAATAATCACACCAATATTTACGTTGCTAGTAATTACTATTTCGACTAAGTATGGATTTTTAGTACCTCGGAGAAACATTGGTGAAGAATCTGAAATTTCAGAGATGTCATTATTTAAGGCATGGAGCCCATATCTAGTTGTAGTTGTTTTATTATTATTAACTAGAGTAGTAGATCCTTTAAAGGATTTCTTATTATCAATTGATTTTCTATCTTTGCATAATGTTTTTAATACTTCTTTAAGTTCTCAATTTGCTATACTTTACTCTCCTGGAGCAGTCTTGTTGGTTGCAAGTGTATTTGCTTCACTTTATCAGAAAAGAGGGTTAAAAGACGTAAAAAATGCAATTTTAGATACAAAGAGAGTAATAGTAGGAGCAATGCTTGCATTAATTCCTACTTTAATCATGGTAACAATATATACTAATAGTCAATATAACGGATTAGATTTAGAAAGTATGCCGACTTATTTCGCAAATAATTTAGGAGCAATATTTGGAGATATGTGGCCGATTATGAGTCCATTCTTAGGAATGCTTGGAAGTTTTGTTTCAGGTAGTTCTACAGTTTCAAATTTAACATTTGGAAATGTTCAATATTCTATTGCAAACACTGTTAGTTTAAATACCAATGTAATAATGGCAGAACAAGTTATTGGTTCAGCGGTTGGTAATATGATTTGTGTTCATAATGTTGTAGCAGCGTCAAGTGTTGTAGGCCTTGAAAATCAGGAAGGTTTAATTATAAAGAAAACAATTATTCCTGCATTGATATACGCTTTAATGGTCGCAATAATTAGTTTTATTATATTATTTTAAAAAGTTGATTAATTTCAGCTTTTTTTCTTGACTAAAAGTGATGATATATATATAATGTTAGGTAGAGCCTAACTAAAATTCACTAGGAGTGATGATATGAACAATGAAGAATTAAGATTGTCTCTAAATAAGTTCTTAAAAATGTATTTTGATTCATGTAAAGAAGTATATGATGAAATAAATGCATCTAGAATTACTGGGAGACAGTTTAGGTATTTAAGAGAGATTCATAAAAGAAAAGAAGTTACTTCAACTGAACTAGCAAATCATTTTAATATTTCAAAGCCTTCAATAAATGAAATAATTAGTAAGTTTGAAGATGCAAAAATTATTAGTAAAAGAAAAAGTGAAACTGACAAAAGAGTTACATATATTTCTTTAACTAATATTGGTGTTAAGTTAGCAACATCAAATGAGCTTGAAAGTAAAAGAGCAGTTGAGAATATTTTTAAAAAATTAAATGAAAAAGAAATTCTTAATCTCAAGAATTGTTTTGATAAGTTTGGAGTTGACGAGTTATGATTTTTGGTAAATCTATAAATAAGTATTATTTTAAATATGCTCATCTATTCATTTTAGGACTTATTTCTTTAGTTATAGTAGATTATGTTCAACTTGAGATCCCTATTTTAACCGGAGAATTAATAGATGGATTAGATTTAGGAACAATAGATAAAAATGGAATACTAGATTTAGTTAAATTAATAGGGATATATGTTGCCATAATAATTGTAGGTAGATTTTTATGGAGAATGTTCATCTTTGGAGCTAGTAGAAGAGTTGATTATGGACTAAGGAATGATATGTATAGACACTGTGAAAACCTATCAAATAGCTTTTATTCAGAAAATAAGGTTGGAGGATTAATGGCTCATTTTACTAACGATGTGGAATCTGTTAGGAGAGCAATTGGGCCTGGTATGATAATGTTTGTTGATGCTATGTTCCTTGGTGGCCTTGCATTTTATCATATGTTTAATTTAGATCCTTTTATGGCTTTATTCGCAGGAATTCCTTTAGTAATAATAGGAATACTAGGAGCATACATGGGCAGAAAAATGCGTAAGAAATTTAAAGAAGCTCAAAAAGCATTTGAAGATTTATCTGATTTTACGAATGAGAATATATCAGGAATTGATGTTGTTAAAGCTTTTGTTAAAGAAGACACTGAGATAGATGAATTTCTAAAGATAAATTTAAGAGCTAAAAGAAAAAATATTTCATACGTTAAAAGTCAAACAATTTTACAAATGTCAATAAGAGCTATAACGGGAATTATATACGTAATAATTTTAGGATATGGTGGATATTTAGTATCTAACACTGCTGGAACTGCAGAGGAATTTACAATTGGTAATTTAAGTACTTTTATTCTATTGTTTGGTTCATTACTTTGGCCAATGAGAGCGTTAGGTATGATTATAAATGTTAGAAGTAGAGGGAAAGGATCTTTACAAAGAATCGAAAAAATACTAAATGAAAAAGTTGATGTATTTGATAGTGAAGATGTAATCGACATTGAAAAAATACAAGGCTCAATTGAATTTAAAGATTTATCATTTAGTTATCCAGATGGGTTAGACAATGCTTTGAATAACATTAGTTTCAAAGTAAAAGTTGGTGAAACTGTTGGGATATTAGGAAGAACTGGTAGTGGTAAAACAAGTTTAGTAGATTTGTTACTAAGAATATATAATGTGAATGAAAATCAATTGCTCATTGATGGAATAGACATAATGAAATTACCAATTAAAAAAGTAAGAGAGAGCATTGGGTATGTTCCACAAGATGGATTCTTATTTAGTGATTCCATTTCAAACAACATCTCACTTGGGCTTGAAAAAAGACAAGATTATTTCAATAATATCCAGGAAGCAGCAAAACTTAGCGATGTCCATGATAATATCGTAGAATTTAGTGAAGAATACGAGACTATTATAGGTGAAAGAGGAGTAACTTTATCAGGTGGACAAAGACAAAGATTGAGTATTGCAAGAGCTTTAATAAAAGACCCATCAATTCTTATTTTAGATGATTCAGTATCAGCAGTTGACACAAAAACCGAAGAGACAATTTTGGAAAATTTAACAAAAGTAAGAAAAGGAAAAACAACATTAATTATTGCCCATAGAATTAGTACAATTAAAGACGCAGATAAAATCATAATTGTTGATGATGGTAAAGTAATTGATGTAGGTACTCATGATGAACTATTAACTAGATGTTCTTTCTACCATGATATGGTTGAAAGACAAAAACTTGAAGATGAAGTAGAGGTGGCTTAAATGAGTGATGTAAACTTAGATAAGAGACAATTTACTATGACAGACAAACAGATAGTTAAAAGATTACTTAGTTATGCAATACCATACATCCCAAAATTTATTATCACTATAGGATTAATGCTTTTTAGTGTTTTGGCTGGATTACTTGAACCATTCTTAACTGGGAGAAGTATAGATTTAATCAAAGAAGATATAGTTGATTTTAATGTATTATATTGGTATCTAGGCATATTTATTGTTGCAATATTAGTTGGTAATATTTTAAATTATCTTCAAACAATTATATTACAAAATACAGGACAATCCATAATATATAATATTAGAAAAGAAATTTTTACACATCTTGAATTTCATGATGTTGCTTACTTAAATAAAACTCCTACAGGAGCTCTAGTAACAAGAGTAACAAATGATACAAATACTTTAAGTGAAATGTATACTAATGTAATTGTTAGTGTATTTAGAAATGTGATAATGGTAGTATTAATATTTGTTGCCATGTTCTTCATAAATATAAAACTAACATTACTAATACTAATCGTAGTACCATTCATTATATTCTTCTCATTTCTGTTTAGAAAATATTCAAGAAAATCATATAGAATGGTTAGATCAAATTTATCAAAAGTAAATGCATTCCTAGCGGAACATTTATCTGGCATGAAAATTATCCAAATATTTAATCAAGAAGACGAGAAGTTTATTGAATTTGATGAAAGAAATACAAAATTGAAACAATCGTATTATCGTCAAATATTCGTATTCGGGTTATACAGACCAACAATGTACCTATTATATATGATTGCACTTGTAATAGTATTCTATTATGGTGGTATTAGTGTAATTGATGGGATTATAACTGTGGGTGTTTTAATTACATTCCAAAGTTATATTGGTAGATTCTTTGAACCAATTCAGGAGTTAGCAGAACAGTTTAATACAATACAGTCGGCATTTGCATCAGCTGAAAGATTATTTGGTATTTTAGATAGTAAACCTACAATCTCAAATATTGAAAATCCTATTGATTTAACTGATATGACAGGAGAAATTGAATTTAAGAATGTTTGGTTTGCTTACAATAATGAAGAATGGATATTGAAAGATATATCATTTAAAGTTAAAGCAAAGGAATCAGTTGCATTTATTGGATCCACAGGGGCGGGTAAAACTACTATTCTCAGATTAATTACAAGAAACTATGACATCCAAAAAGGGCAAATATTTGTAGATGGAATAGACATAAAAACTATCTCAAAGGAAACACTAAGAAAATATATTGGAGTAATGCTTCAAGATGTATTCATGTTCAGTGGAACTATTGAATCAAATATTAAATTGAGAGACGACTCAATAAGTTATGAAAAGATGGTTCAATCATGTAAATATGTAAATGCTGATACATTTATTGATAAACTACAAGACGGTTATAAAGAAAGAGTTAAAGAAAGAGGTAACAATTTTAGTACAGGACAAAGACAATTATTGTCTTTTGCTAGAACAATTATCCATGACCCAAAAGTAATGATTTTAGATGAAGCAACAAGCAATATAGATACTGAAACAGAGCAACTAATACAGAATTCTTTAGAAAAGATGATGAGTATTGGAACAATGCTTATTGTTGCTCACAGGTTATCAACTATTCAGCATGTTGATACTATAATCGTTTTAAGTAAAGGTGAGATTATTGAAAAAGGAAATCACCAAGACTTGCTTAAAAACAAAGGTCATTATTACAGTTTATACAAGTTACAATATCAAGAAAAATAAAAATGAAAGACACTTAAAAAAAGCAATGTCATTAAGTTAAGAAAAATAAACTTGGATGATGATAAATAAAACTAAAAACAAGTAAATCACACTAGATTTTCTTGTTTTTTTGAATAAATCGCATATCAAAGAACAAATTCACAAGAATTTGTCTAATTTTATTAAATAATCTAGTAGTTTATGATACTCTATAAACGAAGCTAGTATAACTTTTGTTTTTCAGGTTACGGAAGAAGGATCTACCATCCCGGATCACAGAAAGATATCGAACAATAGAGGCTTCAACATTGATTAAGATAGTATTGAAGAGTCTTAAATATTGGCGACAAGTTTCAACAGCCATAACAAAATCAATTTTATAAAAATGCTTGGTGGCATGAGTAGTAATAATTGTGTTTTGGATAATAGATTCGCAGAAATTGTGCAAGGTTAGAGATGCATAAATTTCTTGCATAATACTGTCTTTTTTCTTTGCATGGAAATTATTGAGACCAACTGCATATTTAAGTTCACGAAAAGAAGTCTCAATACCCCACCTCATAGCATATAATCTTTTAAAATCACTGATAGAAAAACCATTAAAAAGATTCGTAACAAGACATTGATATTTCCCATCATTAAGACGAATACGCACAATTCTAAATGTAAGAGAATAGACAGGATTTGATTTATTTGAAAAATCAAATCTTGAAATTGAAGGTGAAAACCTATAATTTTGGAGTTCTTTGAATTTCTTCCTTTGGAATTTTGAAATATTAACAGTAATAACATGATCAAATACTTCCTCGGTAAATCCAAAGCCAGACGTAATACCATTACTATCAATATCTTTTACTCTTACAATGTATTTTTGATTAGCATTCTCAATATAAGCCATAACATTATAACTTTCATAACCTCTATCAGCGATAATAATAGACTTATCAGAAACATTAGGAATCATACTAATTAACGCGCTCCGTTCATTTTTTTGATAAACTGGTTGTACAACAGCATCAGTATAAACTTTGTTCATCAAGTCATACATCGCAGAAATAATGTGTTCATTGTACATAGTAAAATCATTTCTCATAATAAATGACTCAGAATCGCAATAGTTCTTAGTCGTGATTACACTAGAACCATCAACAGCGAGCAACTTAAACCCTTTGAAAGATTTCGGTCTTCTGAGTTTCTTACTAAACTCATAAAAGACATGTGAGAAAGCCTCAGGGAGAATCTTTTCTCTAGCCTGAACAAAGACTGATTTGGTAGGTGTGCCTTCACTAAAGTTGAAGAGATTGATTAACTCTCTATTTAGAGAAGTTCCACCCATTGTCAAAATAGTATTGAATGTAGTTTTGAAGTCAAGTTTTCGAATCCTAGTAAAGTCGGAATTCGGATTTCTAATAAAATCCGAATTCGTCGAAACATCACCGATTATATCGTTGAGTCTCGACATGAGAAGATTAGAA
>JAFLJX010000255.1 GCA_022712785.1 Mycoplasmatota bacterium
AGATGAAGAAACGGATTTTCTCAAAAACACATATAAACTTATTACTCATATATCTGAAATAAAACATTTAAAAATCGGAGAAAAAGTTGGCTATGGAGCTACATATACAGCTACAAAAGATGAAATAATTGGAGTTCTTCCAATTGGATACGCTGATGGATTTATAAGAAAAAATAGGGATTCATTTGTTGAAATAAATAAAAAAAAATATTCGATTATTGGAACAATATGCATGGATCAGATGTTCATAAAAATTGATGAGAGCATTGAAAAGGAACATGAAGTAGTAATGTTTGGTAATATTATATCAATTGATGATGTAGCTGCTAGATTAGGCACAATTAACTATGAAGTTATTTGTCAAATTAGTTATAGAGTTCCAAAAATTTATGTAAAATAGAAAGAGTGATTTTTATGAAAGTAAATGTATTTTCTGAAATAGGAAAATTAAATTCAGTTTTACTACATAGGCCAGGTAAAGAACTAGAAAATTTAACTCCTGATTTATTAGAAAGGCTGCTTTTTGATGATATTCCTTATCTTAAAGTTGCTCAAGAGGAGCACGATGCTTTTGCAGATGTTTTAAGAAACAATGGGGTTGAAGTTTTATACATCAAAGATATGGTTGTAGAAGCATTAAAGAACCATCCTGAAGAAATAAATAACTTCATTTCGCTATTTGTTGAAGAGTCACGTATTCTATCTAAATCGGTAAAGAATGCTATTTATGACTTTCTTGGTAAATTAGGTTTTGAAGATCTTGTTGATAAAATGATTGTTGGTATTAGGTCATATGAAGTAACAGGCAAAAATAAAGAATCTATTATGGATATGTTGGAGGATGAGTATCCTTTTTATACTGATCCAATGCCAAATATTTTGTTTCAAAGAGACCCTTTTTCGAGTATAGGTAACGGTGTTGCTATAAACAATATGTATACTGATGCTAGACAAAGAGAAACCATTCTTAGTGAGTTCATGTTCAAATTCCATCCAAAGTTTGAAAATGAAGAAATACCTTTCTATATAAATAGAAATAATGCTTATAATAGTGAAGGCGGGGACTTTTTGGTTTTAGATAAGAATACTCTTGCTATAGGTATTTCAAAAAGAACTGACCCAAGATCTATTGAAAAATTAGCGAAAAGGTTGTTTAAAGATCATTCATCCTTCAAAACAATACTTGCGTTTAATATTCCAAAAACGAGAGCATTCATGCATCTAGATACAGTTTTTACGCAAATAGATTATGGTATGTTCACAATTCACCCTGGAGTTATGAGAGATTTAACAGTGTTTGAGTTAACTAATAATGATGGTGAGGTTAAGGTATTAAAAGTGGTTACATCACTTGAAAATATATTAGAAAAACATTTAAAACGTCCAATTAAACTAATTAACTGTGGTGGTGAAGATACTATCACAAGTGGACGTGAACAATGGAATGACGGAGCAAATACATTGGCAATTGCCCCAGGTAAAGTTATAGTATATTCAAGAAACCATGTAACTAACAAGATATTAAGAGAAGCTGGAGTTTCAGTACTTGAAATTCCATCTAGTGAATTATCTAGAGGACGTGGTGGACCAAGATGTATGAGTATGCCATTAGATAGAGAAGATATATAATATATAGGAGGAAATTATGGATTTAAAAAACAGAAGTTTTATAACATTATTAGATTTTACGCCTGAAGAAATCAACTATTTAATTGTATTGTCTTCACGCCTAAAAAGTGAAAAGTATGAGGGTATTCCTCATAGACATTTAGAGGGTAAAAATATTGTATTATTGTTCCAAAAAGATTCTACAAGAACTCGCTGTGCTTTTGAAGTTGGAGCACTTGATTTAGGTATGGGAGTAACTTTTTTAGGACCTAGCGGGTCGCAAATGAACAAAAAAGAATCAGTGAAAGATACTGCTAGAGTATTAGGTAGAATGTATGATGGAATAGAGTTCAGAGGATACAAACAAGCAGATGTTGATGCTCTTGCAAAAAATTCAGGAGTTCCTGTTTGGAATGGACTAACTGACATTTATCATCCAACACAAATTCTCGCGGATTTTTTAACCATTAAAGAGTTGTACGGTTATCTTAAAGGAATTAACTTTACTTATGTAGGAGATTCTAGAAATAACATGGGTAACAGTTTAATGATAGGTTCAGCTAAAATGGGTCTAAACTTTACTGGTGTTGCTCCGAAAGATTTATGGCCAGACCAAGAATTAATAAATACATGTTTAGAAATCGCAAAAGAAACAGGAGCAACAATAAACTTTACTGAAGATAAGATGGCAGGAACAAAAGAAGCAGATGTTATATATACAGATGTATGGGTTTCAATGGGTGAACCAAAAGAAGTTTGGGATGATAGATTAGCGCTTTTAAGTCCATATCAAGTTGATATGGAGATGATTAAAAATGCAAAATCAACGGTAGCATTTTTACATTGTTTACCTGCATTTCATGATAAAGATACTGATGTTGGAAGACAAATTTCAGCTGAGTATGGTGAGAAATATCCAAAAGTTAAAAATGGTGAAATGGAAGTTACTGATGAAGTGATTGAATCAAATAAAAGTTTTGTCTTCCAAGAAGCTGAAAACAGAATGCACACAATAAAAGCAGTAATGCTAGCAACGATGGGAGAAAATTATGAGTAGAATAGTAGTAAGTTTAGGTGGAAACGCACTTGGGAACAATCCTCAAGAGCAAAAAGAATTATTAAAACAAGTAGCTACACCAATAGTAGAATTGATTAAAGAAGGACACGAAGTTGTTATAGCACACGGTAACGGACCACAAGTGGGAATGATTAACTTATCGTTTTCAGAGTCAAACTCAACACCTGAGATGCCTTTTCCTGAATGTGGGGCAATGAGCCAAGGCTATATTGGATATCACTTACAAAACGCTATAGGTAATGAATTAGCGGCTCTAAACATTGATAAATCGATTGCATCTATTGTTACTCAAGTGATTGTAGATGAAAACGACCCTGCATTTAATAGACCTACGAAACCAATCGGAAGTTTCTATTCAAAAGAAGATGCTGATAAATTATCTGAAAAAATGGGATACAGAATGATTGAAGATTCAGGAAGAGGTTATAGAAGAGTAGTTCCTAGTCCACTTCCAATAGATGTTAAGGAAAAAGCCATTATTAAATCTTTATTAGAAGCAAAACATATAGTTATCACAGTCGGTGGAGGTGGGATTCCAGTAGTAGTAAAAGGGAATACGCTTGTAGGTGTCGCTGCTGTTATTGATAAAGACAATGCATCCGCTAAATTAGCGGAATTAATAGATGCTGACATGTTAGTAATATTGACAGCTGTTGATAATGTATATATCAATTTTGGGAAACCAAATTCAGAAGCCTTAGGCAATGTTTCAATAGAAAGATTAGAAGAGTTGATTGCAGAAAAACACTTTGCTGAAGGTTCTATGTTACCAAAAATAAATGCAACTATGGCATTTGCTAAAAACAATAAAATTTCAGTTATTGCCTCATTAAACAATGCTAAAGAAGCATTTAAGTTAAAAGCTGGAACCATTATAAAAGGTTAATAAAGTTAAAAATCCACCAAACGGTGGATTTTTTTAACAATATGTTCAAATAAATAGTGGAATTAAGCTATATTTGTTATAATGTAGATACATTTACACATATTTAGATATCATAGGGGATGGAATAATGAAATTGTCACAAAGAAAGATTAATAGATTTATGATGTGGGGACTAGGGATGCTACTATTAGTTCGTTTAGTGTTCTTCCTTCCTGATAATACAAATGACGTAGTTGAAAGAATATTAATATGGCTAATTTTTGCACTTTCATTAGCTTTTTTAGGATGCATAATGTATAAAGATAGAAAAAAAATAAATAAATATTTAACCCTCTATAAAGATAAAACATATTTATTTGGTCTTGTTTTTCTACTTGAAATTGGACTTCTAATAAAAAATGGGTTAGGGTTCAATCAATTATATATATTTGCTATTACATTTATGGCATTGATTGTAGTTTTATTTTCATTAATACTACCTAAAAAAGTTAGTAAAATATTTGATATTTCATTCATTGTTATATATACAATATACGTCTTTGGACAAGACTATTATTATAGAATATTTGGTGATTTCTTTAGCTTTAAAGAATATGGGACTATTAAAGAGGGTTTACAGTTCTCTGATGGCATGTATGAATTTAGTATTTTGCATGTGTACATAGTTGTTATTGGCTTAATGATAATGTTTTTCTACATTTCAGAAAAGAACACTTCACATATAAAATTATCTCTTAGAGCCATTAAGAGTATGGTTATTTATCCCCTTATACTATTATTCTTAGTTAATATTAATGCTCAGTTTCCTGTTAACTTAGCTAGACTACATTTAAGTGATCACTATTTATATACATCAGTATTTTCAAAAGAGAAATTTGTTTCAAGATATGGTGCAGTTAATCTTTTGTTTAAAGATGGATTAGAGACCATAACACCTAACTTTTCAACTAAGAGAGATATAGAATATATTGATGAATTCTTTAATAATAATGTTAAATTGCATTCTGACAATGAATATACAAGCGTATTTGAAGGAATGAATTTAATATTTATAATTGGAGAGAGTTTTGATAGTATAGTTGTAGATGAAGTTTTAACCCCAAATATATATAAACTTAAAAATGAGGGGATAGACTTAACGAACCACTATACACCAGTTTTCCCACGTACTACTTGTGATTCAGAAATCATCTTTAATACTTCAATAATACCATCTATTCAAGATGGTCCTACATGTTATACTTATAATAGTAATTCATATTCTAGTTCCCTAGCTGAACTATTTAATAATGAAGGCTACAAAACAACTGGATTTCATAGTAATTATAAAGAATTCTACACAAGAGATATTGTTTATGATGGACTCCAATATGATAACTTTTATGGACAGCACGAACTATATTTAGATGAGATAGAAAAAAGATTTGATTCAACATTTTTCGAAAAAACTATAGATTATTCCATTAGTGAAGACAAGCCTTTTTTTAGTATGTTATTAACACTATCAGGACACTCACCTTATGACGCTTCTAATATTGCTGCAGAGGCACATTATGGTGAAGTTGATGCATATTATGGTGATAGTGTACCTGAATCAATCAAGTATTATATTGCTTCTCAAATGGAAACAGAAGTAATGGTTGGAGAGTTATTTGAGTACTTAGAAGATATGGGAATGTTAGATAATACTGTTATAGTATTAACTAATGATCATTACCCATATGCTCTTGATCAAGAAGATTATGAATCATACAAAAACATTGAAGAAGATTTTGATAAGAATGAAGGAGTAATGTACATTTGGGGAAATAATATTGAACACAAAGAAGTAACTAAACTTACAAGTTCATTTGATTTCTTACCTACTATGCTAAATATGTTTGGACTTGTTGGAGACTATTCTAATTATGTAGGAAATGATATATTTTCTGATGAAAATGATCCAATAGTATATTTTAAGGATTATTCAATTTATGATGGTGAAGCTCTGTATGAATTATCAAGTGAAGATATACCATCGAATCCAGATATAATATGGATAGCTACTGATTACTACGAGATAAGCAGAAAAATATTGAAGGTAAATTATTTTAAGAAAGAGTAAATAAAAAATAAGGAATTTATTGAAGGCACTGAAAAAGTCTATGAGAAAATCATAGGCTTTTTGTATACTCTAAAAAAGTTATACACATTTGGGGATAACTTTAT
>JAFLJX010000003.1 GCA_022712785.1 Mycoplasmatota bacterium
AGCGAAATTAACTACCTTTATTGGATTGAAGCAATCTGAAGACACTGAAACTATTACTTCTTTAGAGGATATTAAACGTGATCTTAACAATCATACAACACAAATACGCATTGATTCTAATGTAAAAAATAAAGATATAAAAGTATTTATTGCAGAACTTATAAAAGACTATAAAGAGCGCTCTTTTGGGCTTGTTAGCAGCATTACTGAACAAATTGAAATTCTTGAAAATGGATTTATTTCAAAAAAAGAACTTATTGAGAAAGATTTAGATCTTCATTTAAATCAAATAAACGAAGAACTTACTGACGGTGAAGTTAAACAAACACTAAAAATAAAAAAAGCATTAAAACTAAAAACAGATTTCTTTAATTTACGTGCATCTACCACTATTGGTTATGAAGAGCGCATTTTAAATGAGAAATTAGCGATGTTAAAAAAAGAAATTCAATTTACCGAAGAAACTCTAGAATACGAAGTTAAAAACTTAATGAAACTAGAAGTATTTTTATTAAGTGATCAAAGTGAACTTAAAGATGTTGGTCATTATCTAAAAAACACTAATATTACTCTTAAAGAAGAACTAAATAACTTTGAGTTATCAAACAATGATTACCTAGTTAAACATGAAAAACTTAAATCTGAACTAATTAGTCGATATACAGCATTATTTGATGGATTTAAACAAATATTATTAAGCTCAAATAAATCAAGTATTGATCAACTAACTGAAATAAATCAGGAAATTGATGAGATCAACAAGTATTTGGATACTGCTGATCCTTTAAAAGAGATTAAAGTTAATCGATTAAGAGAAACTATTGAAATTAATGAAGTAAAAGAAAGATATAATATTAGATTTGCTCAACAACAACACGCTAATAAGTTGCTAGATAATCAGTTAAAGGATTTACTTAAACTTGAGAAGATCAATATTAAAGACAAAGTATTTGAAAATAATAAAGAGATTAGTATTATTAAAAACAAAGTAAAGTTTGATAAAGACTTAAGTAGAATAAAACTTAAATTTGAAAAAGCTGAAGAAATTCACAGACTTCGCTTAAACAGTACTAAATTAGAAGCAATATTACTTGATGGTAAATATGAAAAAGAACTTGAAATTTTTGAATTTGAAAAACAAATTTCTGAAATTGAAGTTCAAAAGAATAGTGTATTGATAACTAAAGAACTTGAAATGGAAATCAAAAATATAAACTTAGAAGCAAACTATAGAATCGAAGTAATTAATAAACGTCTTGAAGAAGACCTTTTAAAGCTTGAGGAAGAGGTAAATAAGTATTCTTATGAAAAGGATAGTTTTACTATTCTTTTAGATTTGGAACTTTCAAAAGAAAACTCAAAAGCAGAAAAAGAAATAAAAAATATAAATTCAGAAATCAATAAGAAAATTATTTTGATTAATAAAGCTTTAGACCGTGAAATCAAAACTCCAATTCAAAATGTTGCGAGTTCTCAGGCTGTTGTAGTTGAAAGACTTTCTAAATTCGACTCTTCTAATGCTGAATATGAAGAGTTTATATTAGAAAGTACAAATTTATTGAATGATGATGATTTAGAAATCAAACAAATTAAAAAAATCACCTCAAACTCTGATAAATTAATGGAGAATGCTGATAAATACATTCGAAATACATTTGAATCACTTGAAGAAGCTCTTATATTCATGAGTGAACTTGAACTTAGGAAGATTAAACAAAAGATAGCTTCTACTACTGATAAAGGTGTAATCAAAAAATTAAATAAAATATTACAAAAAATAAATGCAGAAATTAAAAAACAAAAATTATCTGTTAAAAATTCAAAACAAGATTATGAAATTGTTATAAAGAACAAGATAAAAGCTGATTTAACTAAATTTAATAAATCAAAGATTGAAGATCTAGATACATTAAAGGATAGAGCTAAAGCTATTTATACTAATTCTTTTGAATCATTGAAAGCTATACAGACAAGAGTATTAGGACAAGTAAAGGATCTTTACGACCCTCTTACTAGAAATGATAATGATTTAATCGAAAATGGGCAAAGAAATGCTGAAAAAGCTATTGCTTTAGTTGAAGAAAAAAGATTTGAAAGATCAAATCCAATAAATGGGGCTTTAGAATTATTTACAAAAGGTGTTGAAGATAGAAGATTATCTAAACTTGAAGATTTAGACTCTGAAATCAATGATTTAACAAAAACAATTGATTCTTTAAAAGAAAATACCTTAAGTGAAACTAATATCATAAAAGATGATATTAGTGAATTACTAACTGTTAAAACAGAACACCTAAGAATGATTGATGAGATTGAATTATCTGAAGTAGTTAAACAAATGGAAGCAATTGACTCTAGAAAGAAAGATTTAGAAGACCTTTACAATCAAACAATTACTAAATTAGAAGAAAAAGATGCTGAAGCAAAAAAAATATTTGATTATGAAGAAAGAATTCATAATATTGGTATAG
This sequence comes from Mycoplasmatota bacterium, assembly GCA_022712785.1. Taxonomy (GTDB): domain Bacteria; phylum Bacillota_I; class Bacilli_A; order Izemoplasmatales; family Izemoplasmataceae; genus JAFGXW01. The sequence goes on from JAFLJX010000003.1 coordinate 2,472, forward strand.
AAACGGCTAATTCACACTATAAAGATTCTATGAACAAGACAGATAATAAATTCCTATTAAACATTGAAAAAAATCATAAAGCACGAAACAACATCGATATAGATGCTGATACTTACCTACAACTGATTAATAAGGACCTTTTAGATAAAACATCTCGTTTTGAAAAAAACATCTATACAACAAGACCTAAATTAGAAGAATCTATTGGAGATGCTCAAAAAGAAATTAATTTGGAAAGCAAAGCAAAAGAGAAAAGATTAAAAGAATTAGTTGAACAACATAAAAAAATTACTTCTTCTTTGGAAGATAGCTTATTCACACACTTCAACGAAGGATATGAAGCTATTGAGCAAAACCTAGGTTACTATTTGGAACAATATAAACTAATCACAGATGAATATGCGTCATCAATAAGTATATCAAACAATGTGGTTTCTGATAATAACATCAATTTTGCTAAGGCATTAATTGAACAAAGTAAAAAGAAACATGAAGATACACAAGAAAAACTAATGGAAATTAATATTGACGAAAAATAGGAAGGAGGATTACTATGGCAAAAACTTATAAAAGTAATTTACCTAAGGTTATATCTAAAGCAAATCGTGATATTTCAACGATTATTGAATCTGATATTGCATCAGAAGCTCGCCTTCTACAAGAGTTAGTTAATCAAGTAAGAGATGCTAACCTAGAAGTTAAAAAGAATAATAACCAACGAATCACTGAAACAAAAAGAAAACTTAGCGAATTAGACGAAGAAATTAGTAATCTTAACTCTTCTATTGACTTAGTTGATAGAGAAACAGTAATCCAACAACTTAATGAAATGATTGACGCCGAAAATAAAATATTTACGGCTCGTCAAGAAGTTCGTTTCTTTGATAATAAAAAAACACCTGAGAGAATCATAACTTTAGATGGCATATATGAAGAACTAGTTTCTTCTGTTGATATGTTTAATGAACAAGATGGTAACTTTAGAAATAAAGTATTAGGAAGTAATAGATTACTTTTTGATAGACAATTAGAAGTTACCAATGAAATTATTACACTAATGGATAGTCTTTTTGATTCAAAAAAAGATTTTGTAACAAACGAAATCAAATCTATGACAGGTATTTATGATAATGTTAAGGTATTAGAAGATGAATTTAATAGTTACATTAAGGAAAGTATTGATAGCTGTTATGCACTTGGTTTAGACTCAGGGTCTGTTTTTAAAGAAATCGAAGATGATGAAAATATTGAAGAAAAAATTAAATTGGATTATGAGAATAAACTAATACAGATTAATAAAAATATAGAAGCAAGTGAATTGAAATTTATGAATAAAAAAGAAGAAATTGATAAAGCATATCAAAAATTCGAACAAAACTTAATTACAAAACAAGAAATAAATAATGAAAAATTCTTAGGTGTAGAAAGAGAACAGAAAAAGGCAATTGATAAAAAGTTAAAGAACATTAGACTTCAAATAATGGACGCAGAGAAAAAGAATGATCTTTCAAAAGCATCTAAGTTAATGAAAGAGTTTGATAAAATAGAAAAATCTACTTCTTCTTTAAAAGTGACAACTAAATTATCAAAAGAATTATCGGCAAGTACTAAAAAAGCTCATATTAAGTCTTTAAATAATTTGCTGGCTATAGAAAAGAAACATCTTTCAGAGATTAACAAGCAGAATCAAAACTTATCTTTGGAAAATATTAAATATGACGAATCAAAGATACTATATAAAATAAAATCAGACTATAGTGGTCTACTTGAAGATGTTGAGATTAATAAAGACAGGGTTACTAATTTAAGGGAATATCTTGATACTAAAGTTAGAATCGGGAAAAAGATAATAAAACTTAAAGAAGAAATCAGATTAAAAGAACTTAATATGATGAAAGACAATGAACTTGAAGAGTTAATTCTTTTTGATACTTTTAAAAAGTTTTTATTAGAACTTAAAGATATTGAAGATACAAGAATAAAATCATTAAAACAAAATGTAGATAATTATAGTTTTATAAAAATAGAACAAGAATACCTTGCTAAAAAAAGTATTGAAGATACTAAATTAGATCAAAATCTCAACGATATTGATAAACTTATACTTTCAAGAAGAAACGAGACATTAATTAAGAATGAAAAGATTAAAGAAGAAGCAAATTCAGAAATAATCTATCAAGAATCATTAATCAATATTGCAAGAAAAGAACATGAACTTCAGTTAATAAAAGTAGAGTCTTTATATGAAAATGAAAGAAATTTAGCTGAAGAACAAATAGAGAGAATTAACTTAGGAGTTAAGGTTAACGATGCTTTTGTTAAGACAACTCTAGAGAACCAGTTATTGTTTGCGACACAACAAATAAAGTGTGCTCAAAGCGAATATGAAATCAGAATTGAAAGTATAAACCTTACATTAAATCAAGAGTTAGATTATGCTCACAAAAGAATTGATTACTACAAACAAAAATATGAGTATGAAAAATCAAAACTTAGAAAAGAATTAGAAGATAAATCAGAAGATTTAAACTACAAACTTCTTCTTTTCACAGATGAAAAGGATAATCGTAAAATTGTAAGTAAGATTAAAAAACTTGAAGACTCATTTAATAGAATGATTGATGAAATTGAAGAAATAGAAAATAAAGATGAAGAAATATTACGTTATGACAAGGTAATAATTGATGCTAATAATAGAGCTCACGCTGCAATTTTAGAAGCAGGGTCCTTAAAAGAACAAACCGTTGATTCGTTTGAAGCTTTATACTTCCAAACAAAAGAAAAGTTTGATTTAATTGAAAAAACTGATCAAACTGAAGAAACAAGAGGTATTATGCCAGTTCTTAATAATACTGCAGTTTCGAGCGCTGATGGACGACTTAAGAAAGCAAAACTTGAGGCTGATGAATTATATAGTGAAAAGATAATCAAACCTTCACAAGTAATTGAGAAGACATTAGATTTACTTAAAAACATGACAAACAGTAAAGAATCAGACATCTATATTGAAAATCAAAAAGAACTTAAACATCAAAAAATTGATGAACATAAAGAAACTTGCGATAGCTTACTAAAAATTCAAAGTGATAGTTTAAAAGCTATTGATGAAGAAATTCAAAATAACAACGGATCAAAAGTCCAAGAATATGAAGAAATTGACACTGCAGGTTTCACTGACATGGTTGAAAGAGGTAAAACTGATATAGAAAAAGATTACATAATGTTATCACAAAAAGAGACCAATATTCACAAGGAATTAGAATCTCATTTAACCAATTATAGAACAGAATTTAATATTAAATTAGATCAAATTTTAAAAGATAATCGCGAAATGATTAAGGTAACTTCTGTTCCATATAAAAAGTATACTAAATACGCCTCTAAAGGTTTAACAGCTAAGAAGAAAGTATTAGCTAAAGAATATACTAAAAAGTTAAAAAGGATACACAGTGACGCAGATTCTAGATATAAAAAGTTATTAAATGAGTTTTAAAAAAGCATTCCAGATGGAATGCTTTTTGATTACTCTAATGTTAAATTTCTAACCCATTTATATTGAAGGAATCTTCCTAGAACTAAGAAAAACTTAAAAATCTCTTCAATATTCACTATCGCAATTATTAGGTATAGTGGTAATGATGTAAAAATACTTAAAATAAAGGCGAGTGGAACTCCAATTAACCATAGTGGTCCTACTTCTGCGAATAATACAAATTTTGTATCTCCACCAGCTCGCAGGGTCCCAATAATTTGTAGTGCATTTGAGAACTTAAGTGGTATATAGAAACTAAATACTTTTAATATTAAACTTATGTTTTCTTGTACACCTGAACTTGTTTGAGGATATAGTTTTGGAATGTAATCACTTAACACAAATAGTATTATCCCAAACACTACTCCAGCACCTATTGAGAGTTTTGTAAATTTTTGTCCCCATTTTTTAGCGAGTTCCAGTTTACCTTCTCCAAGCTTATTTCCTAGCATAATTGCGCATGCTGTACTAATACCTGCGTTAATTACCCAAAATAATCCCATTATTTGATTACTAATATGTACACTTGTTATACTGTCTGTACTTATGAAACCAAAGGCTATTAGATACATACTAACTCCAAGTCCCCACATCATTTCATTAATAGCTACGGGTAGTGCTTTTTCTGAAACTTTCTTTATAAATTGAAAAGATATATCTTTATATGTATTAAATTTTATTTTAAATACTTCTTCTTTTGATTTTATTAAATACAAGATTAATAAAACTGTTCCTAGTCCACTTGATATTAAAGTCGCTATTGCAGCTCCCTGTACCCCGTAAGCTTGAAATCCAAAATTACCTTTAATCAAAATGTAGTTAAGTAATGTATTTAGTAAAACAACAAATATAGCTACAATTTGAGGATAAATTACTCTTTCAACACTTCTCATTATCATCGCTATAACAAAAGTGATTGTCATTGTAAAATAGCTGAATGCTGCAACTCTTAAGTATTCAACACCAAAATCATTTAAAATAACACTGTTAACTTCATCTCCACTATTATTGTATAATCCAATAATGAATTCTGGAAAGAAAAAAGCAGCAATGAAAAATACTAATGATATTACTATACCTATTATGATAGATATAACAAATATTTTATGAATACTTCTAATATCTTTACTTCCCCAATATTGAGCTACGAATATTGAAAGACCACTTAGAAATCCAAATGAAATCATTATTAATAAAAATGCAAAGTTTGTACTTACACCTACAGCAGCGACAGCAACGTCACCAAGACCTGATACCATTTTTGTGTCAATAACACCAAGTAAACTAGTCATTAACTGTGCTAATGCTATTGGAGCACCAAAAGTCCAAACCTTTTTATAAAAGTGTGCGTCTGAGTATTCGTCAGTTGCAACTTCAGTCATTTACTTCATTTCCTTTAAGAAACTCTTACCGTGAGTTGCATGTTTAGTTTTAAAATTATCTGTTATAGTTGCACCAATATCCGCAAAAGATTCTCTGATTTCTAATTCTGAACCTTTTAAAGATGTTGAATATGCAAGCATAGGAACATACTCTCTTGTATGATCACTACCTGGTGCAGTTGGATCATTACCATGGTCAGCTGTAATCATTAGTAAATCGTCTTCTTTTAGCTTTTTAAGTAGTTCTCCTAATTGTACGTCAAACTCTTCTAATGATTGTTTATATCCAAGAGGATCACGTCTATGTCCAAATAAAGCATCGAAGTCTACAAGATTTATATATGCAAGACCATTAAAGTCTTTATCTGCATAATCAATGAAATGATTCATTCCATCTTCGTTTGATACTTGTTTATAACTTTCTGTGATACCTTCAGTATCATAGATATCGTTTATTTTACCAAATGAAACAACGTCATACCCAGCTTCTTTTAAATGTACTAGTGATGTATCTTCAAAAGGTTTAAGAGCATAGTCATGACGGTTTGGTGTTCTTTTAAATTCGCCGATTTTTTCACCTAAATAAGGTCTTGCGATTATTCTTCCTACTTTCCATTCTTCTTTTAAAGTAAGTTCACGTGCTATTTCACATGCTTTATATAGTTCATCAAGTCCAATATGTTCTTCATGAGCTGCGATTTGTAGTACTGAATCCGCTGAAGTATAAACAATTAGATCTCCGGTCGCAATTTGGTGTTCACCAAATTCGTCAAGAATAACTGTTCCACTACTAGCTTTATTTCCAACTATGTTACGACCAGTTCTTCTTGATAACTCATCTAATAATTCATCAGGGAATCCTGTATCAGTAAATGTGATGAATGGTTCTTCTATTTTAAGACCCATTATTTCCCAATGTCCTGTCATTGTATCTTTACCAACGCTCATTTCTTTCATTTTAGTAAAGTTACCAATTGCATTTAAATCTTTTTTAACTCCAACTATATCAGTTAAGTTACCATACCCTAGTTTTTCCATATTAGGTAAGTAAATTCCATTACCAACTTCACTAATATGTTTAATGGTATTAAATCCTACATCTCCGTAATCCGCTGCGTCTGGTAATTCACCACACCCAACACTGTCAATTACGATTAAAAATATTCTTTTATACATTTAAAATTCCTCCTTTTTGTATGAACGAGGATGAAACTCCTCGTAAACACTTTTTAATTGTTTTTTATTTATATGTGTATATATTTGTGTTGTTGAAATATCATTATGTCCTAGTAATTCTTGAACCATTCTCAAATCAACACCATTTTCAAGTAAATGTGAAGCAAAACTATGTCTAAGTGTATGAGGACTTATGTCTTTAGTAATACCGGCTTTAATAGCTAAACGCTTTAAAGTCTTATAAAATCCTACTCGACTTATTTTATTTCCTCTATTATTAACAAAGATTATGTCTCCTGATACTGTCTTTAGTTCTGAACGACCTTTTTCTATGTATCTTTTTAATGCGAGTTGACCTTCTTCACCTATGGGAACTATTCTCTCTTTGTTTCCTTTACCTGTGACATTAATGAATCCCATATTTAAATGTATATCCCCTAACCTTAAATCAATTAATTCTGTGATTCTAAGTCCACTTCCGTAAAGAAGTTCTAACATTGCTCTATTTCTTAGGGACAGTGGTTCATCACCGTCAGCTGCGATCATTAAAGCATCAATCTCATTAACTGAGAGTACTAACGGTAATCTTTTTTCTTTCTTGGGTAAACTAATACCAGTAGTTACATTAGCATAAACTAATTTTTCAATTAACATATACTTATGAAAAGATCTTATAGCACTCATTTTTCTTGAAATTGAAGCTGATGAGTTATTTTTTCTTTTTAATCTAGAAATAAAATTTCTAATATGTTGTTTTGTGATATGTTCAGGATCTTTTAGTAGGTAATTCTTATTTAAGAACTCAATATATTCTCTTAAATCAGTTGTATATGAAGAAATCGAGTTACTTGAAAGACCTTTTGTTATCTTTAAATAGTATTCATATTCTTTTAATAGTCCTTTTAACATCATCAAACCTCCTTAAAAAATTCCGAATATCAGATTACCAAGCATTAATCCATTTCTTGTGAAATGAATATTGCCATTTTCTATTATAAGTAACCCTTTATTTATGTAGTCATTTAATTCTTTATAGTCTTTAAGTAAATCAATATTATATTTATTATTAATATCTTCAATATTTATACCTTTTAGTAACCTGAGACCCATAATTAACTCTTCTCTTAGAGGTTCAGTTTCGTATTCAACTTTAAATTCATTAATACTATGCAACATATTATTAATATACTTGGTTACATTAGATTCGTTGTAATATCTTTTACCGTCTATTAAGGAATGACTTCCACTACCAAGACCTAGGTAGTTTAAATTTGTCCAATAAATAGTGTTATGTTTAGATTCATAGTAAGTTTTACTGAAATTACTAATTTCATAGTGGTTAAAACCGCTAGTTACTAAACTATCTATTACTATATTATACATTATAGCCTCTAAATCTTCACTATTCATGCTTACAATATTTTGGTTATATAAATGATATAATGTAGTTTTTTCTTCAAGTATTAATGAGTAGTATGATATATGAGTAATATCTAATTTTAGTACTTCTTTAATATCTTCAATTAACTCTTCTTCAGTTTGTTTCACTAAGCTAAAGATCATATCAACATTAATATTATTAATTCCTGAAGTTTTTAAGTTAGAGACAGCATTTATTACATCATCTTTATTATGGGTTCTTCCAAGGAATTCTAAGTGATCTTTATTAAATGTTTGAACACCAAGACTAACTCTATTTATATTATATTTCTGAAAAAGTTCTGCTTTTTCCTTATTTATATCATTTGGATTAGTTTCAATCGTAAATTCAACATTTATATTTATATCAATATTAGAATTAACTGCGATTAGTAGTTTCTCTAATAAAGAGTTAGGTAAGTTTGATGGAGTACCTCCACCAATATAAACTGTTTCTATGTATTTGTATGAATCTTTGTTTAATTCAATTTC
>JAFLJX010000238.1 GCA_022712785.1 Mycoplasmatota bacterium
GAGGGTGCGCCAGTTCGGTTGCACATATATAGTTGGTGGAAACCCAACCTAGTAAAATCTAGCCAATAACTAGTAGTTAGTCTTGGAGTCGAAACCGTGAGGTAAGATTTAAGCGTAGACAAACAACCATACGAGCCGTAATGCGAAAGCGTGAAGTGATTGAGCCTCGTTATTTATAGAAAAACGGAAGTTGATGCTTTCCTCATGGTAGCAAACAAAACCTACTTACTCGATATAGGCGAGAGTAAAAGAGTTCCGTCGGGGTCAATGAGCATGGCGAGTATGAGAGAGTTATATGTGTGATACCTGGGAGGTCTCATACACTCCACGTAAGTGGTAATGAACTAACAAGGGTGATATAAAACCTAAAATGGGACAAAAGGTGGATGAGAAGTCGGACTAACTCATAGTAGTGAAGAAGCGAGTAACGACCGTGGAGCGAAGGGGTTAGCATAATTTTGATTTACTAAGGAAAGCAAGACTCAGCACATAGAGGCGGTGAGATAGTGGAAAATGACTTTAGTAAAATAAAAGAACATTCAAATAAATTCAACAAAGTGCAAGGACTAATAAACTATGTGAATGAAGCAACATTGATTCAAGAACATAGATTACAACCAAAAGGAAAAGCAGTCGGAATAGATGGGATAACCAAAGGGGATTATCAAGAAAACCTTGAGGAGAACATTAAGAAATTAATGAATTCAATGAGGAATTTCAGATATAAACCAAAAGCGGTAAGAAGAGTATATATTCCTAAAGGAAATGGAAAAGTAAGACCGTTAGGAATACCATCATACGAAGACAAACTAGTACAAGGCGTAATGAGCAAAGCATTAAATAATGTATATGAAGATAGATTCATGGACTTTTCATATGGATTTAGAGAAAAGAGAAATTGCCATCAAGCAATAAAGGAAATAAATCAAACGATAATGAGAGAGAAAGTAAACTACATTGTGGACGCAGATATAAAAGGGTTCTTTGATAATATTAGCCATGAATGGCTAATAAAGTTTTTAGAACATGATATAGAAGATAAAAGATTTATAAGATATATCAAGAGATTTTTATATGCCGGAACAATGGAAAACATGACCTTTTTAGAGAGTGATAAAGGAACACCGCAAGGTGGACTAATATCACCAGTACTAGCTAATGTATATTTACATTACGTATTAGATTTATGGTTTGAGAAAAGAGTAAAGAGACAATATAAGGGAGAAGCGTATATTGTTAGATATGCGGATGATTTCATTTGTATGTTTCAATACAAAAATGAAGCCAAACAGTTTTATATAGAGTTAATTGAGAGATTGAAGAAATTCGGACTTGAAATAGAAGAAGATAAAACGAAAATAATTCCTTTTGGACGGTTCGCACGAAAGAATAACACAAACGTTGAAACATTTGATTTTCTTGGCTTTACATTTATTAATGGCGAGACAAGAACAAACAAGTATAGGGTAGTATTAAGAACAAGTGAAAAGAAACTGAAACTGAAACGAAAAGCAGTGAAAGAATGGCTTAAACTAAATCATCAACTAAAAGTTGATGAGGTGATAGACAAATTAAATCGGAAATTAGAGGGACACTATAGGTATTACGGGGTCTCCGGTAATTTTCGAGGGATAGTAAAATTTTACCGCTATGTGGTGAGAGAACTTTATAAAATGTTATCTAGAAGAAGCCAAAGAAGATACTTGAATTGGGAGAGATATTTTAAGAAACTTAAAAGAAAACCAATTCTTAAACCTAAAATATATATAAGTGTTTGGTAATTAAGAAATTATGAAGAGCCTATTGCCTTAATAGGGCACGATGGGTTCTGTGAGGGGCTTATAAGACTTACCCTTACTTGAGAAAAGAGAGGAGTATGTCGAGGATAGTCTACTCGACTGATTTGATGATAAATAGAGAGAATTATATAAAAAAAATTAGTGAGTGGAAAGATAAAAAAATAATAAAAGTTATTACAGGGATGAGAAGAACTGGGAAGTCATCAATCTTAGAATTATATGCCGAGAATTTAAAAAAGATAGGTGTAAATAATAAAAACATAATTCACATAAATTTCGAAGATTTAGCATTTGAACAATATCAAGATTATAAAGAGTTGTATAATTATATTAACTCACATATAGAAGGTAAAGATATGTATTATATCTTTCTAGACGAAATTCAACTTGTAGATAAATTCGAGAAAGCAATTAATAGTCTGTTTCTAAAAGATAATGTGGATATATACTTGACAGGATCTAATGCTAAACTTTTATCAAGTGAGATTTCAACTTTATTAACAGGGAGATATATTGAGTTAGATATGTATCCTTTATCATTTTCAGAATATTTAATTTTTTTAGATAATAATAATGATATTGATAGTAATTTTGAAAATTACTTAAAATATGGAGGAATGCCATACACTACTGAATTAAACTTAAATCAAAAAAATATATATAAATATTTAAATGGAATATTTGATACAGTAGTAGTAAAAGATGTAGTTATGAAGAATAACATCAAAGATGTTCAAACTTTGTATTCTATAATTAATTTTCTTTTTGATAATATTGGGAATACGACCTCTATCAACAAGATATCAAATACATTGAGCTCCAATGGAAAGAAGACAAATGCAGTTACTGTTGATAACTATGTAAAATTTCTAATTGATTCTTTTGTTATATATAAAGTAAAGAGATTTGATATAAAAGGAAAAGAATATTTAAAAACTCAAGAAAAGTATTATATTGCAGATATAGGATTAAGAAATGCAGTGTTAGGATTGAGAGATATTGATCAAGGTCATATTCTTGAAAACATTGTTTTTCTAGAACTTAAAAGAAGAGGATATGAAGTCTCAATTGGGAAAATGAGAGATTATGAAATTGATTTTATTGCATCAAATCAAAATCAAAAACTATATATTCAAGTAGCATTTACTGTAAAAGAAAACAGTACTCTAGAGAGAGAACTGTATCCATTAAAAAAACTAAAGAATAACTATCCTAAAATATTAATCACACAAGATAAATTTTTGAATAAAGACTTTCAGGGAATTTTACATTTTAATATAATTGATTTTTTAATTTCAAATGTTGATTTTAACACTGTAAAAATTTAAGTCTCAATGGCAAGGATAGTATTATTGAATTATCCAAAATTCCTTAATTCTAGCAACTTGAAATAAAGTTATACTTTAATTAATTATGAAGAGTATCTTCATAGAATTCATGGTGATATGTAACAAAAAGACTATAATAATAATTGGATTATTATTATAGTCTTTTTTATTTTGTTATTTATTTTTTCATTATGAATTCAAATATTTTTTTAGCTGCACTTTCAGGGCCCTTCATTTCAAGACCGTCAATTGCGAGCTTAGTATAAATCTCACCTACAGGAATACCATTATCAAATAATTGGTTGAATACATCATCAATTATTATATCTGTTTGTTCTTTTCTTTGATGAGGACCAAATGGATTCGCAAAGTATGATTCAACAAGTCCAATTTCTGTAGTTGTTCCTTTTGCTTTTCTAAGTCCTTTAACAAATACTTCTCTAGCTTTATCTACATTGTCAAACATGATAAGCTCATTCTTTGAATTTTCATAATTATTCGCATAAAGAAGTAAATCTACTTTATATCCCTTTATAATATCTTTATATGTTGATACAGGATATAAAAGTCTTGAATTAACTTTATTAGGATTCATAAATATAGCTCTATCCATTGCTTGAAAAGCAAACCCATTTTCTAAATCATCAAGTCTTACGAAAGCACCAGTCTCAGTACCATATCCATATATTTTTCCATTTTCAATTTTAAATGTACCCATATCATCAAATATAATCTTCATTTCCTTTAAATATTTTTTGCTTAACTTTCTAAATGCTTCTAAGCTTTCAGATTTACCAGCGCCACTATCTCCTACAATAGCTACATTTGATGTTTTACCATTCTTTAAAGTAATA
>JAFLJX010000251.1 GCA_022712785.1 Mycoplasmatota bacterium
AAGCAATAACCAATAAACTAAACAAAGAAGGATTCAGAACAAAGAACCAAAAACTGTTTGCGATTAATACAGTTAAAACAATATTAGATAATCCATTATATTCAGGATATATAAGATATGGTAAATATAAAGACTGGACTAAGAAACGAAGAAAAGGATTAGTTACTAGTCCAATACTAGTAGAAGGTAATCATGAAGCAATCATATCAAAAGAAGATTACGATAAAGTTCAAGAACGTATGAAATCTAATCAAAGAAGAAAACCACCAGTTGGAAAATACATGTTAGCTGGAGTACTCACTTGTCCAGAATGTGGTAGTAAAATGGTAGGTTCTAAAACGAGGTATAAAAAGAAAAATGGAGAGCAAGTTGAACGACTATATTACACTTGTTCACAATTTCACAATAAAGGTCTGACCGCATGTCATTCAAATGGGATCAGAGTTGATTTGATTGATCCAATTGCTATTAAGAAAATAGCTAAGAAATTAAACTCAGCTGAACTAGTAGACACTCTATATAAATACATCTTAGAAAACACCTTAGATGAAAACTCAACTGATGGTAAAAGACGAATCTTAGAAATTGAAATAGAGAAACAAACTACTCGTAAAGTTGAACTACGTAAACTATGTACTGAAGGTATCATCACAGTTGAAGAACTCAAAGAAGATATTGAGAAGCTGAATAAGAAAACTGAAGAGTATAAATTACTTCTTATAGAATTAGATCAAGATGATAATATCCAAAAATCAGAATCTCTAAACATCACAAAACAGGATGTAGAATTATTCCTATCTAGTATTTCATCAACAATCAAAACTGATGTTGATTCAGAAAGACTTAAGGTTAAAGAATTGATTCGTTCTATGGTAAATCGTATTGATGTTCTGAATAAATCTCAAGCTTCAATGGATATCCAACTTAGCTATGATGAGATGTTATATCGTCTACTCGATACACCTAGTGAATCTCAAGCTGAGACTATATAGATTGTATTAGATTGCTCTGAGGGTCATAGATTTCTATGGCTCTCTTAACAGTTAATTACAGAACTCGTTAATTCGAGTGTATATACTGCTTATATAGCTTATGTAAAGCGTTTTCGCCTTATAGTCTACTTGATGCTTCAAAAACTGATATCACTGCCAGTCGCCATCAAGAACTCGGGTACAACACTATACGCTATATAAAGCGGTTTATAAATATTTGTTAGCATAGATTTAATCTTCTATGTAGATGAAAATGTAAATAGTATTTACATAAAGTATAAAATATATAACGTAAATATAGTTTACATATGATAGTTTACATGTTCAGTAAATATGCTTTACATTATGTTAAAAACACAAATTCTAAATTGAATGGAAATACAGTTTACCTATTGATATAATAATAAGATTTGACACTGGCGTAAAGTCAGTTTACATTATTAGATTATCACCAATATAAGTGAAAGATGTAAATAGTACTTCACAGTTCTTTTTTTTGTAAAATGGATCAAGAATAGGAATTGTGTCTATTCTGTAATCAATGATTTAAGTTTTTGCAACAGTAGTATACATTTGAAATCAGAACTAGGAAAAGTGGTTATGCGAATGTCATTAAGCCCTTCAAGCAATATGTGATATAATAAAATTAGAAATGCATATTGAAAGGAAGTGAAAATGGTTATGAAATCATTCGATATTCTAATGATACTAAAAGAAATTGAATATACTAAAAGAGACTTTTCAAAAGCTGTTGGAGTTAGTAGACCTACACTCAATAAATGTATTACTCAATTTGAGCTAGATAAGAAGTGTAGTAGCCTAAAATTGATGATAGTTTTTTCTAGGTTTACCTATCATGACCAATACACAAGAGGTATAGTGGATGACGAGATAGAATACATGAAAAATGCACTTGCCGAAATCAATAAATTAGAGGAAAGTTTTTGTAAGCAATATGATGAAGAGTTGGAGTATAGAAAGTATGCTGAAAGTTGGCCTGAAGATACTGAAGATAAGGAGACTATTAATAACTCTTTGATTGAGCATATTAATGAAATAGAATACGGAAACCATTCAAAAAATTATCTAGAAGGTGTAACCTGTAAAGACTGTAGAAGCGTTGGAACATTATTACAAATGGGTCCGAATGGAAAGTTAAAATGTAAATCCTGTAAAATTGAATCTGAACCATCAAGATATGGTATTGAAGAGCACATAAATATAATAGAAAAAAAGAAATATGATGGACATATCTCAAGGAATGAAACTAAAAGTGAGGATAATTCTATACCCGCGAGTCAAGTTGAAAGATATGGTAATAATTATGAAGTTGATGACATTGTAGACTGTACAATTATTAAGAAATTAAATCATGGAATACTTGTTCAATTTGGCAAGAAAAAAGGCACTATAAAAACTGGTAATTTATCTGAATCTATTAAACATATGATAAAACCAATTGGAAAACCAATTAGAGCAAAAATAACAAGAATGGATAGAGGGAAATACAATTTGAAAATGACAGAAAATGAATAATTTCATTTTCTAATTAATATAAAAATTACAATAGAGAGGAAGATTTTGATGGAGAAGAGTAGTTATCTTGTTGGAGCTTTTCGTAAAGTTAAGGGTAGAATTTGGGGAGAATATTATATCCCAAATGCAACTTCGGAAGAAGAAGCGTTGAGTAGTACGATTAAATATGTTGATGGTGAAGAAATTGAGTATTCGAGTATGAAATGTTATTGTGAGATTGATATTATTAATATGGAACAAGTAGTTCTTGATAAGATGCGAAGGGTAAAAGGGTTTGATGGTGTTACTATCAAAGGTTTTTATTACTATAATATGACAGATAATTACGAAGAATTACATAAAGAACATAGAAACAATTTTGATTCTCTTGACGTTAACATATTGGAAGAAATTAACTATTTTAACTTACACTAGTATGGGAGAAAGGTGAAAAAATGGATAAGGATCTTGAATTAAAATTAAGAACTAATTTTATATCAGCTTACAAAACAGCACAGAAAGAATGTAATTTTAAGTCACCAATATTCATAAGAATGCTGAATGAGCATGGAGCTTATGAAACTGCAAAAAGATTAACAAATACTTCACAATGGCAAAAGGGATATGAGAAATTAGCATCCCTTGGAAGAACAGATTTGACTGTAGAACATATAATACTCCAAGAAGAGTATTTAAGTTATTTTAGTGATACACAAATATTAAACGCAAAGAAAAAAATAAGTACGGCTAAACAGATGATTGGACATAAATATTAAAGGAGAATTATCTTATGATATATGCATCCAATAAATTCAGACAGAAATTCGTGAAATTAAGTGATGAATACAAAAAGAGAATAATTTTAATAATTATGGGATATAACAAGCTTTCTCCAAAAGAAAGACCTGGATATCTTGTTTCGTTATGCGGTAAGAACGGTAAAGCTAAATGGATTGGAATATCAAAAACTCTATATCATTTATATCCACAAATTGGAAACATTACACATAGATTATTCTATTGCTATGCGTCTGATTTAGATGGTGACATAAGAGAGAAAACTCAGATTATTGATGGGCTGGTACTTATTGATTATACTACAACTAAAAATGAGGAATATCGAGCAGCTAAGAATTATGAGAAAGGTGACATTAAATACTATCAAGTATTTGAACCTCCCAATCAAGTTGCAGACAATTCACAAACTCAGCAAAATGTACCTACATTTTGGTTTTGCCTGACATCAAAACAGGATCAAATTTTAAATGCTAAACAGCCACTTTTAGTTAAAGGGAGTGCAGGTGCAGGAAAAACTCTGATTAGTTTTGAATTATTCAAATACCGGATTGCTTATACAGAAATGAAAAAAATCCTTTACATCACATATACTGATAATCTATTAAATTTAGCTATAAAAACTTTGGAAGATGATGGATTAGAGTTTGATAAGAACGGAAAATTTAACTGTTTAAAGTTTGAGAGTGTTTATAAATTAGATAATCAAATTCGAGTCATTAAGGAAAATGAAGCTCGGGATATAATTAGTTATATACTTAAGAAACTAGAAAAATCAAAAAAGTTACCACAAAAAATTCTGTTCACCGAATACTTCATTTACTCATATATTAGAGGAATAATTAAAGGTAGGTCTGAAAAAGAAGAACATAATAGACTTGATACTCATATATTGGAAAACAAGTTGCATGTGACAATGAACGAATCAAGCTTGAGTGTGAGTGAAAAAAGCAAAGTATTTAGATGCTTCAATGAATATATGACAAGTAATTCTATAAGCTACGATACATATCATAAGGAGATTAAGAGTAAGCTTTTATCATCTCTACATAAGAAGGATAAGCAAATATTATCAAAGAAACTGGATGAATTATTTAGTGATAATTTTGATTTTAGTACCTTGAATGATGCCATTACAATAAGAGAAGAGTATACATTCTTAAATATCACTTCTGTTAAGGTTGAATTAAACAAAGATGGATTAAAATCTAAAGAGATTGATATTATTATTAAAATATGTGAAAAATACAATCAAACACTTCGAGAGAACAATGTTTTTGATGATAATGATTATGCACTACATCTACTAAATGCCGAAATACAGGAAGAAGATAAGTATGATGCAATTATAGTTGATGAAGTACAAGATCTCACAGAAATACAAATAGAGGCTATTGTTAGATTAACAAAAGAAGATAGCGACAATATTAGTTTCTTCGGTGACCCTAATCAGACTATAAACCCAACAGTTTATGATTATGGAAGGTTTAATTCATTTGTATATAGTAAAACAAGCGGAATTAACAGAGAGTATTTAAAGGAAACACACAGATGTGGTCCTAATTTACTTGAATACATAAATCACTTAACCAAATTAAGAGGGGAATTTCATATTACTAACGAAAAAGAAGATCTTGAAAATGAAACGTCTGCGATTAAGAAAATTGATACATATTGGGCTTGTTTGATTGAAGATAAAAGATTAATTGAATATATCTTAGAGATATTTGTTAATGCTGAAGATTGTTACTTGATTGTAGATAATCATAATACTAGAAACAATCTTATTAATAGAATTAATGAGATTACAAACCATGAGCATGAGGATTATGTTGAAGATCAAATAATTACAATTCAGGATGCAAAAGGATTAGAGAGTAAGAATGTAATTATATATAACTTGA
>JAFLJX010000004.1 GCA_022712785.1 Mycoplasmatota bacterium
ACCCAATAATTTCATAATACCACACTAGAGTATTGTTACTTTCACTTGTATATTTATAAGACGTAGTCACATCACTTTCTACAGTAATTATTTCAGTAGTTAAATTGTTTCTATTTTTCCAAAAGTCTATAATCTCGGTCATTTGTGGTGCACCACCAAATCCACCATTATGTTCTAATGACCCATCTATTGGTACTACAGAATCTCCTGTCCCATGAATCTGTAGTATTGAAACTGATTGATCAGGATCGCAAGTCTCCCAAGTTCCTTTACTCATAGTACCTGAAATACTAGCTATTGCTCTAAATGAATTGCTTTCCTCACAAGCTAATGTATAACTCATATATCCTCCGTTAGAGAACCCTGAAGCAAAAATATTAGTTTCACTTAACTCAAATTCAGAATGAAGATATTCAGCTAAAGCTAAAATATATCCAGTATCATCAACTTCTGATATATCCAAATTAGCATTCCAATGAGTTGCCTCTTCTAGTTTTGTTCCTAAAGGATATACAACAGCAAATTTATGTTCATCTGCAACTTCATCCATATTAGAGTAACTTCTCATAGTTTTTGCATCACTCATTAAACCATGTAATACAAATACTATTGGTGCATCTTTTTTTATACCTTCTGGTATATACAATAAGTACTTTCTTTCAAGTCCGTTATAATCTATTGAATGATAATTTCTACTATTTTCATATTCCTCTTCATCAGCAATACATACATCTTCAACATTAGTAAAACCTTCGTCGCAGATTATAGACCCATCTTTACAACCGACTAACGTAATACTCAATATAGATAACAAAACTATTCCTAATAACTTTTTCATATTTATCCTCCCAAATATTCTATTTATAATATAATAATGAATTTTCATAAATCACTTGGAGTAATAAGATTCCTCATGAATAAGAAAAATGTTTATACTTTCAAATAAATAAACTACTACTATCTTTATTATATAATATAGATATATGTAACTCAATATATGTCATGGTTATAGCAAGATATATTAGTATTTTACTTTGTTATCATTATATTTAATGAACTATTATTACTAATTATTCTGTTTTTTAATATCTACAAATAAATACAGCAACTCCTTTTCGGAGTTGCTGTATTTTATTCTATTTATATAGAAACTTAATATTTCTTTAAATTAATAAAGATAGGCATTCTCCTCATGAATAGTGCTGTCTACTCCTATAAGCTGGTCTTCCTCATCTACAATTACTGGTGTAAATCTATTAATTAACTTTAGAAGTCCAAATGAAATAAAGAATGCATACGCTGATGCAAAAATTACTGCGGCTATTTCTATAAAGAAGAATGAATATCCACCATGAATTAATCCAGCTACTCCATTAATTGCTGGATTAGCCAATATAGCAAGTAGAATTACTCCAGTAATTCCTCCAACACCATGGACTCCCCAAACGTCTAATGCATCATCCCATTTTAATCTGTTTTTAAGCCCTACAGCATAAAAACATATAATTCCAGCTGAAATCCCAATCAATGCAGCCGCTTGCATACTTACGTATCCAGCCGCAGGCGTTATGGTCGCAAGGCCTGCTACAGCACCAGTTAAAAATCCAACAAATTTTGGTTTCCCTGTATGCCTCCATTCAAGAATAAGCCATACTATTGCGGCAAACGAAGCTGCTATATCAGTATTTAAAAATGCTATAGCTGTAATTCCATCAACTCTTAATTGGCTACCTGCATTAAATCCATACCATCCAAACCACAATAATCCTGTTCCTAAAGCAATTAATGGAATACTGTGTGGAATATTACTTGCACCTTTTCTTTTACCAACAAAGAAAACTGAAGCTAATGCTGCCATTCCTGCAGTTGTATGAACCACAATTCCACCAGCAAAATCAACAACACCCCAATCTGATAGTAATCCTCCACCCCATACCATATGTGTGAAAGGGAAATAAACTAAGAATAACCAGGCAATTAAAAAGATAATATATGCCTTAAATTTTACTCTATCTGCGAAAGCCCCAGTTATAAGGGCAGGTGTAATTACAGCAAACATCATTTGATATGCTATAAATACAATTAATGGAATATTATTAGTAGGTGATAAAGATTGATCTAATGTTACACCATTTAAAAACGCCATATCTAAATTACCTATAATTCCAAATACATCTCCACTAAAACATAAAGAATACCCTACAGTAAACCATACTATTGTAGTAATTCCCAATGAAACAAAACTTTGCATCATTATTGTAAGTACACTTTTTCTACTTACAAGTCCTCCATAAAAAAATGCTAAACCAGGTGTCATCAACATAACTAAACTGGTTGCTATTAACATAAATCCTGTACTTCCTGTATCAAAACCCATCATATACCCCCATTATTCTTTTTCTCTAATTAAAATTGTACTCCTCTAATTATAAAAATTCAATAACTATATAGATATATATGATAATACTAAATATTATTTACTTATATTTATTGAAATGATATTCTAGATAATC
Organism: Mycoplasmatota bacterium; assembly: GCA_022712785.1. Taxonomy (GTDB): domain Bacteria; phylum Bacillota_I; class Bacilli_A; order Izemoplasmatales; family Izemoplasmataceae; genus JAFGXW01. Next base: position 2,514 of record JAFLJX010000004.1, read on the forward strand.
ATCTGAGTATTCTCTAAAATTCAGTATTATAGATCTATGATATTATCCTAATAATATTTTAACATAATTAATCTGTAATTAAATTAATAATCATGTATTTTTATAATCAAGACTTACAAAAAGTCGTTGACAAAATATCCATTAACATATATAATACGAATATGGGAACGTTCCCATAAGGGAGGTTATCTTAATGAAAAATAAAGTAACTATCATAGATTTAGCCAATAAATCCTTAATAAGTAAGTCAACAATTTCAAGATACCTTCAAGGAAAAAATGTAAGCGCTAAGAAACAAGTCGAAATTGAAAAGGCTATTATAGAATTAGGATATATAAGAAACAATTTCGCCAGTTTTTTAAGAACTAATAAATCCAATATATTAGGTGTTTTGGTTCCAGATTTAGATAATCCCTTTTTTATAAAAATAATTAAAAGATTAGAAGAAATATCTCAAAATTTAGGGAAAACACTTATCATTAAAACAACAAAAAGTAATGATAGTATCGAATTAGAAGCTATTGATTTCATACGAGGCTTTTTAGTTGATGCAATATTCTTATGTAGAAGTGAACTTACTGATGAAACACTTCAATCCTTAAACATTGATACTCCATTAATATCTTTAGATAAAAAGTTTAAAACTATAAACTCAGTTGTTTCAAATAATAAAATGAGTGGATATAAACTTACTAAACATCTTTTCCAAAATGTTTCAGAAAATGTTATGTTCTTCTCAAGAATTAAAGAAAGTGCTTCTGTTATTGAAAGAACTGATGGATATAAAAAGTATTGTACTGAAAACAGTAAATCAATCTTAGAGTATAAATATATTAAAGGTAAAGATATAGATTATGATAATCTCTTAAAATATATTAAAGAGAACAATATAGAAGGAATAATATCTAGAAATGATAATGATGCAGTTAGGATACTAGCATTCCTTAATGAAATGACATACAAAGGTTTAATATATAGATTGAAAGTATGTGGTTTTGATAACATTAGTCTTTCAAAAAGAATAATTCCCAAGCTAACAACAATAGATCAAAAAATTGAAGATATGTGTGATACAGCTTTTGATATCTTAATGAACTATGACGAATCAGAAGATCCAAAAGTATATATTCAACAAAGTGAATTAATAATAAGAGAATCTTCAATTAACACAGAGCCGAAATAAACTAAGGAGTTATTTTATATGAAAATTGCTGTTATTGGAAGTATTAATGTCGATTTAATGTATAAAATCGATAAAAAAATAAAAAACGGAGAAACTATAATTGCTAAAGAATATCAGATATTAGATGGTGGTAAAGGTGCAAATCAAGCAGTAATATTAAGCGCTCTTACAAACAACGTCGTATTCTTAGGAGCAGTTGGAAATGATTCATTCTCAGACAATTCAATTAAAAATATAAAGAATAAAAACTTAGATAGTAATGACATAGTTATAATAGAAGGAAACACTGGATTAGCAATTATTGAGGTCTATAACAATGATAATTCAATAGTAGTTTTTCCTGGTGTTAATATGTCTTTATCAACAAATGACGTTGATAAGTTTTTAGATAAGTACACTGACTTAGAAGTAATGGTTTTACAACTTGAAATAAGTATGGATATTGTAGAATACATTGTAGACCAATGTGTTTTAAAAAATATTAAAGTTATATTAAATCCAGCTCCCGCAGCTTCATTAAGTAAAGAAGTAATCGACAAAGTTGATTTCATCATTCCAAATGAAACTGAAACAATAGAAATATTTGGGAGTAATAACTTTGAAGATTTAGTAAATTCATATAAAGGTAAATTAGTTATTACTTTAGGTGATAAAGGTGTACTGTTCTATAACGGAACTTCACCAGAAATAATGGATGCAAAAAAAATAACTGTTTCAGATACAACAGGAGCAGGTGATTCTTTTGTAGCGGGATTCTCAAAAAGCATCTCTGAGAACTCTACAATAAAAGAAGCTGTTGAAAACGGAACATATGTAGCGTCAATTGTATGTAAGTGTTTCGGAGCACAAACAGCATACGAAGTATTGAAAAGAGGTAACCAATGAAAAAACATGGAATAATCAATAGTGAGATTTCAAAAGTACTATCATTCATGGGACACACAGACCAAATTTGTATTGGAGACGCTGGACTTCCTATTCCAAGCAATGTAAAAAGAATAGATCTTTCAGTAAAACCAGGTCTTCCTTCATTTATATCTGTTTTAGAAGCAATAAGTGATGACATGTATATTGAAAAGGTATATTTAGCTGAAGAAATAAAAACTATTAATCCGAAAATATATAATGGTATATTAAAATTAATCCCTCAAAATAAAATATATTTTATCACACATGAAAAATTAAAAAACAAATCAAATAATTGTAAAGCAGTTGTTAGAACTGGTGAAATAACACCATATGCTAACATTATCTTGCAGTCAAATGTATCGTTTTAGTACAGGAGGATAATGATGAAATTAGAATTAAAAAAAATATGTAAATCTTTTGGACCTGTTGAGGTACTCCATAATGTAGATTTTCATGTGAATGATAATGAAGTGCATGCACTTATTGGTGAAAACGGAGCTGGAAAATCAACATTAGTGAAAATATTGACAGGGATTGAAACATGTAATTCCGGGAAAATATTGATAGACGGAATAGAGCATAAATTTAATAATGTGTTAGATAGTGAAGCAATTGGGATCGCGATTGTAAATCAAGAACTTAACTTGTTCACAGATATGACTGTCTTAGAAAATTTATTCATTTGTAAAGAATCAAGTAAATTGGGAATTATAAATAAAAAAGCCCAAATTGAAATTGCTAATAGAACACTAAAAAGACTTGGAATTAAAGTTGATTTAAATCAACCAGTTAGTGATTTATCTATCGGAATGCAACAAATGTTAGAGATATCTAAGTCATTAATACTTGATGCTAAGCTAATAGTATTAGATGAACCCACATCAGCTCTAACAAATATAGAAATCGGAAATTTATTTAGAGTACTAAACTTATTGAAAAAAGATGGAAAATCTATTATTTATATTTCTCATAGATTAAATGAAATATTTGAATTATGTGACACAATAACAATATTGAGAGACGGTAATTTTGTATTAAGAGATCGAGTAAAAAATATGTCTTTTGATGATGTTGTTAAAAACATGGTTGGATATGACTTAGGTAATTTATACCCTCCTAAGCCAGATGTGAAAATTGGGAATGTCCTACTTGAAGCTAGAAACCTTAGTAAAGAAAATCAATTTAAAGATGTTAGTTTTAAAGTTCATGAAGGAGAAATTATTGGTTTTGCAGGTTTAATGGGGTTTGGAAGAACTGAAATTATGAATGTATTATTTGGTGTTGAAAATCGAGATGCAGGAGAAATACTATTTAAAGACAAATTAGTTAAATTATCCAATGTTCAACATGCTAAAAAGTTAGGTATTGGTTATGTAACCGAAAATAGAAAAGAAGAAGGTTTGTTTTTAGACTCAAATATAAAACAAAATATTCTTTATAATAACTTAGACAAAGTATGCAAACAATTTATTATTAATAAAAATTTATTAGAAAATTTAACAAATGAATTTACACAATTAGTGAATTTAAAATTTAGAGATTTAGATCAATTAATTTCTGAATTAAGTGGTGGGAATCAACAAAAAGTAGTATTAGCAAAATGGTTAGCTACTAACCCAACTGTATTGATATTAGATGAACCTACAAGAGGAATAGATGTAAACTCAAAGAAACAAATATATGAATTAATTTTCAAGTTAAAAGAGATGAATTTAGGAGTTATCTTAGTTTCATCAGAACTTGTAGAATTACTTGGTGTAGCTGATAAGATTTACGTAATGTGTGAAGGTCAAATAAAAGCAGAAATAGAAAATAAAGATGTTTCTGATGAATTAATAATGAAATATATGATGGGAGGAAACTAAAATGAATAAAATGAAATTAGATATTAAGAAAGAAGACATACCATCTATAGTTCTTAATTACTTTAAAAGAAATATCCCGTTAATAGGATTAATTGTCATTGTAATTATGTTAATGATTTTATCACCATCTTTTCTAACTAAATATAATATTATTAGTGTTTTAAGACAAGGCTCAATAAATGGATTATTAGCCTTTGGGGTAACAATAGTAATTATCTCTGGAGGAATTGATTTATCTGTTGGTTCTACACTAGCATTTACAGGAATGATATTTGCAAAAGCTATTGTTGATGGAATTCCAGCACCAATTGCCTTTGTAATAGCTTTAATAGCAGGAGCAATTATAGGAGCAATAAATGGAGTGCTAATATCAAGAGGTAAATTACAGCCCTTCATTGCTACTCTTGGTTCAATGATGGTGTTTAGAGGATTAACACTTTATATCTCTAACGGAGTCCCAGTATCAAGACTTGGTGATACAGGTTTTGCTGCTTGGATTGGACGAGGTTACTTTTTAGGAATTCCTATTCCAGCAATTATGTTAATAATTATAACCATTGCATTTGCTTTTTTCTTAAGTAAAACAGTATTTGGGAAAAGAATCTACGCCATTGGTGGAAATGCTAAAGGTGCAAAATTATCAGGAATCAATGTTAAACGTAATATTGTATACATATATATGATTTCTGGATTATTAGCAGCATTTGCGGCAGTAATTCTTGTATCAAGACTAGATTCAGCGGTACCAACAGCTGGAATTAGTTATGAATTAAATGCAATCGCAGCCGCAGTAATAGGTGGAACAAGCTTAACCGGAGGTAAAGGTAAAGCTAGTGGAACACTTATTGGTATATTAATTATTGCAGTTATAATAAATGGTTTAAATTTATTAGGAACATCCGCATACTTACAACAAATTATTACAGGTTTAATTATCATATTTGCTGTTATAGCAGATCGTAAAAAATAAGAGTATTTAAAAATAACCAAATTGGTGGCGACCTTATACGCAGGAGGATAAATATGAAAAAATTATTAGCTTTATTAATTATCACAGCTTTAAGTGTTGGACTAGTAGCTTGTAAATCAGATGATACACTGACTATAGGTTTTGCAGCTTCAACATTCACTAACCCATTCTTCCTAGATATTGAAGATGGTATCAAGGCAGCTTTAGTAGGTACTGAAGTTGAATTAGTTTCACTAGGTGCAGACAATGATTCTGCGAAACAAGCTGGACAAATAGAAGATTTAATCGCACAAGGTGTAGATATTATTCTTTTAAACCCAGTTGATAGTACTACTGTTGGTACTCAAGTTAAAGCTGCAAATGATGCAGGAATTCCTGTTATCACTGTAGATAGAGGGGCTGACGAAGGAGTAATTCTTGCACACGTTGCTTCTAATAATATTGCAGGTGGAGAAATGGCTGCTACTTATTTAGAAACAATCTGTACTGCTGGTACACCAGTTCTTGAATTATTAGGTCAACCTGGAGCATCTGCTGCAACTGACAGATCTGCTGGATTCAATGATATATTTGGGTCTTCAAACGTTGATCATTCTATAACTGCAAACTGGAGTAGAGCGGAAGCTCAAGCAGTTACTGAAGCATTTATTGCTGCACAAGGAAACCCAGATAAAATCTGTGTATTCGCAGCAAATGATGAAATGGCTTTAGGTGTTGTAAATGCAATTAAAGGAACTTCTGGTATGGATATCGCTTTATCATCAGTAGTTGGATTTGATGCAATTGATGATGCAATCGTTTCTGTAGAAGCTGGAGAGTTAATGGCTACTGTGCAACAACAACCTTACGAAATCGGAAGATTAGCTGCATTAGCTGCACTTGATTATTTAGATGGTAAAACTGTTACTGCAAATATTCCAGTAGAATTAGCTTTAATCACAAAAGAAGATTAATTAGAAATATATTTAAGAATTATAATTCTTAAATACTAAATTAGACGCGAACGAAATGTCTGTCACTTTGTTCAAATAAACGTTTTGAAAGGACGAATATTATGTATAAACTAACTACTTCAATGATGTGTGCTGATAATTTTAATTTAAAAGAATCAATTTCAATTATAGATGAGCATACAGATATATATCATATAGACATAATGGACGGACATTTTGTCCCTAATTTAGCACTATCTTTTGATTATATTAAACAACTTAAAAAACATACAACAAAACCAATAGATGCACATTTAATGATGACTGATCCAGATAAACATATTCAGCAATTAATAGATTATGGTGTTGAGTATATAACTTTACACCCAAAAACAATATCTGGACATGAATTTAGAATAATAAATAAAATTAAATCTGCTGGAGTTAAGCTAGGAATAGCTATTAGCCCAGGAACAGATTTAAGTGTTATCAATATTTATAAAGCCTATATTGATAAATTAACAATCATGACTGTTGAACCTGGATTTGCAGGCCAAAAAATGGTTAAAGAAGCTTTACCTAAAATACTAGAAGCAAAAACACTAAAAGATGAAAATAACTTGAACTATCTAATAGAAGTTGATGGTTCAACTAACTATAATACTTTCGAAGAATATGCTAAAAGAGGGACCGATGTATTTGTTTTAGGAACTGGACTATTCAATTATCCCGATTTAGATAAATCATATAAAGATATAAAAGTCTTTTTAAATAATATCTTTAAGAATATAAATGAATAAAAATTATATATTAGGAATTGATATTGGTGGTACATTTACAAGGATCGGTCTTGTAAATGAAGACCTTGTCCCAATTCATTTAAAAAAACTAAGTACTGATAGTCTTGCTAAAACATTTATTGAAACAATATCTTCATATTTCAATAAATATAAAAATGATTATACTATTAAATTAATTCACATTGGGTTCCCCGGAATTGTTAATCAAAAAAAAAATGAAGTGATATCAGTACCAAACCAGCATTTATTAGAAGGTATCGACCACATTTTGGAATTACAATCATTATTAAAAGTTCCAGTAAAAATATTCAAAGATACAAACTTTCTACTAGCCTTTGACTTAAAGAATTTTAATATAGAAAATATTGAATCTGTTTTAGGTTTTTACATTGGAACTGGATTTGGAACTTCAGTAAAAATTAACGGTTCAATGTATTACGGAGACGGTGGATTAGCTGGAGAAATTGGTCATATACCTATAAAAAATGAAACTACACAATGTGGATGTGGAAAATATGGATGCTTAGAAACAATTGCATCTGGAACTAGATTAGTTTCATTACATTCAGAATATTTTAATAATTCTATATTTACAAATATATTTGTTGATCATAAAGATGACAGTATAATCAAAGATTTTGTAGAAAATATTGGGATTGGAATAGTCACTGCCTTAAACTTACTAGATATAAGAACAATTATTATTGGTGGTGGAGTAATAAATATGTTAGACTTCCCAAAAAATAGATTAGAAAACTATATAAAATCACATTTAAGAGATAAATCATTTGAACAAGACTTAAAAATATATTACTCAAATTCTAGAACATCAGATGGTATTAGTGGTGCTGGAATAATTAGTTAATTATACAGAGGTGAACTATGAAAATCGCAATTGGCTGTGATCACACAGCAACAGTGTTAAAGAATCAAATTATTAAGTATTTAAAAGAATCAAATATTGAAGTTACAGACCATGGAACTTATAGTAATGACAGAACTGACTATCCAATATATGCAAAGAAAGTATCTTTAGATGTTCAATCAAAATTGGTTGACCTAGGCATACTAATCTGCGGTACTGGGGTAGGAATGTCTATAGCAGCAAATAAATTTAATGGCATAAGAGCAGTTGTATGCAGTGAACCATATTCAGCAATGGCTTCCAAAAACCATAATGATAGCAATATTTTATGTTTTGGAGCAAGAGTTGTTGGCCTCGATTTAGCAAAGATGATTGTTGATGAGTGGATAAATGCTGAATATCATGGAGGAAGACACCAACAAAGAGTCGATATGATTGATAATTTTTAATCAAAATAAAAAGTTTCATTTTATACTCCTATAGATTCTATTTATAATCAAAGATACTTCCTATTTTATACATAATAATATTTGATTATTTATGAAAATCTATCGACACTTTACGAAAGGATAAACATTATTGTTTACCCTTTTTTTTAATATATAGTGTAATTAGTTCATAAGTCCGTTTACAATAGCTACAAAAAGAACTCATAACATTTTAATATGTATGAGTTCTTTTTTTATAGTGTCTACCTTAGAGGTATCATATCAACTGATCCAATATGACTCTTTTCTTTTTTATATTTGTTTTAAGGTTGCACTTTCAAAATGAATCTTTTCATTGTTTATTCTCTATCAAACTACTTAGTTGTAATTCCATTCTTTTTCAATGTACTAGTAACAATAATTTCTCCAGCTACTAACGCTACAATTACTCCTATAAGAACAGGCAAAGTATAACCCCAATCCATTGGATAACCTGGAACCCAGATAAATAACATAATTGTAATAACTAATACAAGTGCCATGAAGATTGCTAATACTAAAGCAAATTTATCTCCAAAAGGAACTTTGAATGGTCTAATTGTACTCGCATCTTCTTTTCTAAGTTTAACAAATGCAAATACTAAAATGATATAAGGCATTAGGAATAACATAGAACTAAACTCAAATAACATCCAGAACAAATCTTCTGCAGTTCCTGCCATAAATCCATATATAACTATTACAGATGAAGAAAGTATTCCTGTAACTATTAAAGCACCAATTGGTGATTCTTTAGCATTATATTTTTTGAACATTTGAGGTAATTCTTTTGCTTCTGCAGCTTCAGCTGCAACAATACAAGAACCTAAAGACCATTGTTGAACTTGCAATACAATAGTACCAATAAATAATATACCAATACCAAATACAGCAACAGTAGCTAATGCACCAGTTCCAAATACTGTGATAAATGCATCTAAGAATCCTTTAACAACTCCAACTTCTGCAACTGGGATTATTAGTAAAATAGCAACAGATGTAAGTATATAAATTAAAGACATAACGATGGCTCCTGATATAACTGATTTAGGAACATCTTTAGAAGGATTTTTAAATTTATGAACATTACCTAAAATAATTTCAAGTCCACACATATTGTAGATTACAACAGGTAAGAAATCTAAACCTTCTGATGCATTTGGTAAAATACTTGATAGTGTAATTGATGTTGCTGGGTCGTAGTTCATTACATAATATAGTGAAGTCCCAAGTAATAATAATGGTAAAAATAATTTAATTGCTCCACCAATATTATTTAAGAATCCACTTTCTTCAGCAGACAAAGTTGAAACATAAATAACTACCCATGATAATACAATCCCTAGTAAAACATGGAAAATCATACTAGCTTCTGGATAAATCAATTGAGAAGTAACACCAGTTAAAAAGATAATTGTCGCAGGCATCCATAATGCTGCATTAATCCAGTATACCCAAGATGTTCTACCGGCCCATTTAACTCCAAAGGCTTTCTTGATCCATCCGTATACTCCACCTTTGTCAGGATAAGTTGATGCTAATTCTCCAATAATATATCCCATTGGGATAAAGAATAAAATTGCGAAAATAATGTACCATGATACAACTTGTGACCCCATATTTGCAGATGGAGCAATTGTATCAAGAAATAACATCGATGAAATAACACCTAGAAATACTGTTAAGCCACCAATTCCTTTTTTCTTAGTCATAATAAGTAGTCCTCCTATTTTCTTCGCATTCGCGAGTAAATCTTATTTTATTTTGCTGCTTGGTCTTTGTTGAGTGATGCAGTGAATGTTTCCTCCACCAAGAACAATTTGTCTTGTTTCTACTCCTACTATTTCTTTACCTGGAAATAGTCCTTGTAGTATTTTTATTGCTTTTGAGTCATTCACATCTCCAAATTGGGGAACTATAACTCCGTTATTAGTCACCAAGTAATTTACATATGTCCCAGGACATATATCTCTTGCTGCTCTCGGTATTGAACCAATAACAACATCTGTATTTTTTGCTTCTTCTGCAGTTATATATATATTTTCTAAAGGTAATGGCATTTTATGAATTTCAAGTTTTCGACCTTTTGCATCAGTTGCTTCTGATAAACGTTTATAAGCATCTTGACAAATATCATAATAAACATGATTTTTATCCTCAGTCCATAAACATAATACAACTCCAGGTTTTACATAACTTACAACGTCATCAACATGACCATTTGTTTCTTCTGGATCAATTCCTTTTCCTAACCAAATAACTTTTTCTACATTTAAATACTCTTTTAAATATTCTTCAATATCACTTTTTCCTAAATGAGGATTTCTTCCCTCTGATAACAAACATTCCTCGGTAGTAATCACAGTTCCCTCACCATCAACGTGAAATGAACCTCCTTCTAAAACAAAACCTTCAGTTCTATATCTATCAAATGCATCCATTTCTCCGATTTTTGTTGGTAATAAACTATCTTGATCCCATGGGAAATATAGTCCATCAACTAGTCCACCCCAAGCATTGAAATCCCAATCAACCATTCTTCTTTCACCAAGATTATTAATTACAAATGTTGGTCCACTATCTCTCATCCAAGAATCATTTGATGATATCTCGATTACACGAATGTCTTCTCCTAACATTACTCTTGCATTTTCATATTGCCCTTGATTAACACACATTGTTACAGGAGTAAATTTTGCAATAGCTTTTGCTACAGAAACAAAATTCCATTGTGCAGGTTTTCCACCACTATGCCAGTTGTCTCCTCTTTCTGGCCAAATCATATAGACATGATCTTGTGGTTCAAATTCACCTGGCATTCTAAATCCATCCTTTTTTGGTGTTGAACCTATAATAATTTTACTCATACATATCACTCCTTCTATAATTTTGATAGAAAATCATTAATTTTTAATTTATGACTTTCTTTTACTTCTTTAGAAACTACTTTATTAAATTTATGAGTGAAGTACACAAGTATTGCCATTTGAGCAGTAAGTCTATTTTCTGCTTCATCAAAAGCTACTGAGTATTCACTTTCTAAAGCTTCTCTTGTCACTTCTTCTTTATCATTAGCTGGCAAGCAATGAAGTAACATTGCTCCTGGTTGAGCTTTTTTCATTAGTTCACTAGTGATTACATAGTCAGGCATGAAAGCAGCTAAGCGTTCTTCTTTTTCATCATACTGAGTTACCCAATAGAATGAATCTCCATAAACTATATTACAATCTTTAATAGCCTCAACATCATCAGTTATTTCAAATGATGCTCCAGTTTCTTTACAGTATCCTTTTGCTATTTCAAGCCATTCTTTTTCCATATGATATTTTTTTGGTCCAATTTGTTTAAAATTCATCCCGTATTTTGTACATGTTAATAATAGAGATCTACATACATCAGTAGCATCACCCATAAAAGCAAGTGTCATATCAGATAATTTTTTACCTGTTGGCATATGTTCTTTAATTGTGAACATATCAGCAAGCATTTGTGTAGGATGGAATCTTGTATCAAGACCATTAATT
>JAFLJX010000005.1 GCA_022712785.1 Mycoplasmatota bacterium
ACTTCTATAGCTGCAGCACAACCAACACGGTTATCCCAAGCTTTTCCTAATAAGTATTTTGGATTACTCATTTCAATTGCTTCAATATACGGAGTAACCATATCACCAGGTCTAATTCCTAGTTTCACTGCTTCTTCTTTATCTGATACACCTAAATCTAAATACATTTTATCCATAGCAACTGGTTTAGATCTCTCTTCAACAGTTAGTATATGAGGTGCTTTAGCCCCAATAACTCCTCTTATTTCTTTATTATCGCAAGTAGTTATTACCATTTGTTGAGCAAGCATTACTTGACTCCACCAACCACCAGCAGGAGTAAATTTAACATATCCTTCATCAGTAATTGTAGTTACCATAAATCCAACTTCATCCATATGACCCGCAACCATTATTCTAGGTCCATCAGGATTTCCAACTTTTTTAGCGATTATACTTCCTAAGTTATCAAAACTAACTTCAGATATATCTTTCATTTTATTGTTCATATAAGCTCTTACTTGTTTTTCATTACCAGGTATACTATTTAACATTGACATTTCTTTTAAAATACCCATTTTGCATTTCCTCCAATTTATCCTTTGATTTGTAAAATACTTCCATTAAAATTATAACACAAAACCCAAAAAAATAACCTCCAAAATTAATTGATATTAATTGGAGGTATAAATTTAAAAGTTTTCTTCGATTTTTAGTACTTGATTTTCAATAAAACGGTCTAGTATAGCAATGAAATTTTCAGCTTCTTCGTCAGTGATTCCTTTAATTAAATCACTAATACACGCTTTTTCAATGATTGAAACTTCTGTACAAAGCTTTTCGCTTCCTTCACTTACAAAGATGTTTTGAATTCTTTTATCTTTTTCGTTTTTAACTCTATAAATATAATTATCTCTTTCAAGTCTAGCTAAGACACCTGATAAAGTTGCTTTATCTGTATCCATCTGCATTAAAATCTCTTTTGCTGTGATTCCTGGTTCTTGGCTCGCAACTCTTAAAACCATTAATTGAGAATACGTTATATTTAATCTGTCTAAATGTTTAGACATTAATCTTTTATATAGCATACTGCTTCTATTTAATTTGTAGCACATCTCTTTTACCATATGATAACCTCCAATATAATTAGTGTACAAAATAATTATACATAATATATAAAAATTGTCAAAAGATATTATATAATATAATTACAACAATTAAAGGAGGATATTATGATAGATTTGAATGACGGATTAAAACATATAGATGCATATGAACTTCAAAAACTTATGAAGGAAAAAGATATTGATATTATTGATATTAGAGATCAATTTGAAATTGATATAACATGTGTTCCAGGAACTATTAATATACCTATTAGAGTCCTTATGAATAACTACGGTGACGTTTTAAAAAAAGATCAAACATATTATTTGCTATGTCATACTGGTCAAAGAAGTTATTACCTTACAAATTATTTAACTGAACAAGGATATAAAGTAATAAATGCCTATGGTGGGATAACAGTGATGAAAGACTATTATATTCACTATTAGCATATTTATTAGTTAGTCAATTGTATAATTGTTTTTATGCCATACTTTTAAACGCTCAAAAGCTTAAAAAAAAGCCGATTTTTAATTGGCTTTTTATAATGTGTTTTTAACTAACAATGTGATCCTGTTCTGGTTCAACTTCATCCATAATTGGAATGACTTTTTCATCAGTTGGAATATCATTTACTTCATCTCTTGCTGGCATAGTTAATGTTTTTTGATGACGATATGAACTATATCCTTTATATCCATCAAATCCTAAATACCCACCTGATAAAATGCTAAGTGCTAATATAAAATGAATTAAAATAACTAAATTTATCGCAGATTCATAAAACATTATTGTACCTACAACTATTGCTCCAATGTGAAATATAAATAGTGGAATATCACTTTTCTCGTTATGCGTGCTAACACTATAAAAATGTACAACACCACGTAATAATAAATAAGTTCCTAATAAATATCTAAATAAGTCTCCTGTTCCAAACCCATCTTCAATTAGTAAAGGTATAAGTACTAAGGCAAGACCAATTGCAAAATCTATTGTAATTTCAATTATATTAATTGTTTTTATTAAATCACTCTTCTGAGTTTTAACAAAAGGAACTAACCTAACAATACTATACATAACTATAGCAAATCCAATAAATACACTTACTATACTCTCTCCATCCTTAGATATCTCCAAAAATATTGCAAGACCTAATATAAGTGCTGCACCTGTAACTTTTAATAACCACCCGTAACTTTTTATAGCATTCATAATATCCTCCTTAGATACTTCGTTATACTTCATTTTACCACTTATCATTGAATTTTGTAAAAAAATAAATAAAAATCCTATCCAATTGGAAACCACTCAATGCAGAACCTCTGTTCTACCAGTGTGGTGGCCTCTTGATTATATTGTAGGTTTCCTTAAAATTTAAGGCACAACGCATAATATAAACCTTAGCCCCTTATAAATTAAGTTGGGGTCGCGGGTGAGTGATTTCCAATCAACTAGGATACTATAATTATATATTATGAGAATATGTATGTCAAATAAATAACAATGAAAAATGAGAGGACAAAAGTTCTCTCATTTCGCTATTAAATAGTCTTTTAAAGCATTATATGAAGTATCAATGATTACAATAATTCTAAATATGGCATATATATTTTAAATAGATATTTTTTTATGCTAAAACCATATATTTGCATAAAAAAAGCAGTAAAAACCGCTTATTTTAATGCTTCAATTAATTCAGCTTTTTTTAAAGAAGTATATCCCGAAAGACCTTTTTCTTTAGCTAGTGCTTTTAAAGCTGCAACTGTTAATGAAGATAAATCTACTTTTTCTTCAACAACTGGTGCTTCTTCTTTTGCAACTACTTTTTTTGCAACTACTTTTTTAACTGATGTTTTTTTAGCTGGTGCAGCTGGTGCTTCAATAGCAACTCCTGCTAAACCTTTTTTAGCTAATTCAACAATAGCTGTGAATCCAGCTTCATCATTAACAGCTAAGTCAGCTAACATCTTACGGTTAACTTCAACATTTGCTTTAGATAATCCGTTGATTAATTTTGAATATGATAATCCATTTAATCTTGAAGCTGCATTGAGTCTAA
>JAFLJX010000006.1 GCA_022712785.1 Mycoplasmatota bacterium
AGTACTTATTAAATAACAATCCATATAAAGGGATTGTTGTAATAGGAGCTCCACTTGAAATAGACTCAGTTTTATATAACTGTGCTTTTGTAATACAAGAAGATAAAATACTCGGAATAATTCCTAAGTTTTATTTACCAAATACAGGTGAATTTTATGAAAAAAGATGGTTCCAAAGTGGATTTGATATAGTAGAAAAAAGAAATGAAGTTAAATATTTAAATCAAGTAGTACCATTTGGTTATATAGTATTCAAAACTAACGATGAAGAGGTTAGTTTTGGAGTTGAAATATGTGAGGATATGTGGGCACCATTTAGTCCGGGTGATATCTTATCAATGAATGGAGCTAAAATGATTCTTAACCTAAGTGCATCAAACGAAGTACTTGGTAAAAGAGAAATCAGAACTAGAACTATTTTAGAGCATTCAAGAAGAAATGCTGGAGCCTATGTATACAGTAGCGCAGGAGTAAATGAATCAACTAGTGAAACAGTATTTAGCGGACATAACTTAATAGCTCAAAATAGTGTATTGATAGTAGAAACAGAACACTTTAATCAAGAATCCGAAGTAATTTACGGAGATATTGATTTTAATAGAATTGATTTTAGTAGAAGAACAAATGCAAGTTATAGAGATACATTAAATAAATTTGATGTTGGAATTATTAATGTTGAAATAAACATAGATAGAACTAATGATTATAAATTCTCAAAAAAGTTCGATAGCACGCCATTTGTACCTAAAGTAAACATCTTAAGCGATTTTGAAAAAATCGCTGCATTACAAGAAAATGCTTTGATAAAGAGAGTAAAACATGTGCGTGCGAAAAGCTTAGTTATTGGTATTAGTGGTGGACTTGATAGTACACTAGCTCTACAAATAGCAATACGCGTATATGATAATTTAAAAATAGATAGAAAACAAATAATCGCAGTTACAATGCCTGGACTTCATACATCGACTAAAACTTTAAAGAATGCTCTTGATTTAATGAATAATTTAGGTGTAACAGTATTACAAATTGATATTAATAAACATGTAAAAGATCATTTTGATTTAATAGGTCACGATGGTGTTACAGAAGACATAACTTATGAAAATACTCAGGCTAGAGCAAGAACAATGATTCTAATGAATTTAGCTAACAAACATAATGGACTAGTCCTTGGGACTGGTGATTTAAGCGAATTAGCACTTGGTTGGTGTACTTATAACGGAGACCAAATGAGTATGTATGGAATAAATGCAGGCATCCCAAAGACATTAGTTAGATTTATGATATATAATTATGCTATGAATAAATTTAGCACAAACGTAAGAGATACTTTACTAAGTATAATAGATACTCCAATTACTCCAGAATTAA
Organism: Mycoplasmatota bacterium; assembly: GCA_022712785.1. GTDB lineage: Bacteria > Bacillota_I > Bacilli_A > Izemoplasmatales > Izemoplasmataceae > JAFGXW01. The sequence continues at coordinate 1,372 of JAFLJX010000006.1, forward strand.
CATCAAATCAACAAACTGAAGATACAATTGGAAAATACGAAATTAATGATTTTATCATCCATAGAGTATTAAGATTTGGAGATCAAGAATACCGAATCAAATGGCTTTTAGAAATAGTATTTGATTTATCAGTAAAAGAAGCTGATAACTATTCAAATAATTTCTTTAAAAGATTTTATTCCCAACAATTTAAAAGACAAGCAAGTCCAGACTCACCTAAGATATTAGATATTAGCGTATCTCCTCGTGGTGATTTAAGACTTCCTAGTGATATTGATAATAGATCATAAAAGAGGTGAACAATATTGAGTGAAACAGTAGTAGTAGGATTAAGTGGTGGTGTAGATAGTAGTGTTGCCGCAGTTCTTTTAAAAGAACAAGGCTATAACGTAATAGGACTATTTATGAGAAATTGGGATTCAAGCACAAATAATGATGTCCTAGGTAACCCAACACTTAACGATGAAGTTTGTTCACAAGAAGTAGATTTTCAAGATGCTGAGAAAGTAGCTAAAAAGATTGGGATACCAATCCACAGAGTAGATTTTATTAAAGAATATTGGGACAATGTATTCACTTATTTCTTAGATGAATATAAAAAAGGTAGAACACCTAATCCTGATATATTATGTAATAAATATATTAAGTTTGATGCATTTGTAGAACACGCTAAGAAGTTTGATGCAGATTTTATTGCAATGGGACATTTTGCACAAGTTAAGATAATTGACGGAACTCCTACAATGTTTAGGGGAGCTGACGACAATAAAGACCAAACATATTTTTTAAGTCAGTTAACTGAAGTACAACTTAGTAAAACACTGTTCCCAGTTGGACACTTAAATAAAAAAGAAGTAAGAGAGTTAGCTGTAAAATATGATTTACCTACAAAAGATAAAAAAGATTCCACAGGAATCTGTTTTATCGGTGAAAGAGATTTTGAATTATTCTTAAGCAACTATTTACCAAGTAAAAAAGGTAATATGGTAACTAATTCAGGTAAAGCTATTAGTGTACATAATGGACTAATGTATTACACAATTGGCCAAAGAAAAGGACTTGGAATAGGTGGAAGTAATGAATTTGGGAATGAACCATGGTTTGTTATTGGTAAAGATTTAGAGAAAAACGAACTTATTGTAGGGCAAGGGTTCCATCATGAAGTTTTATATTCTGATTCTTGCTTAATTGATGATGTTAACTTAATTAATCATGATAAATTTGATAATGAGTTAATTTATACTGCAAAATTTAGATATAGACAAAAAGACACAGAAGTTACAATTAAACATGTTGGTAAAGAATTACTTATTACATTCTTAGAAGATGTACGCGCAGTAACACCAGGACAAGCTTGTGTAATTTATCAAGGTGAAAGATGTTTAGGTGGAGGGTTCATTAAAGAAGTTTATAAAAATAGAGAATTAAGAAAATATTAGGAGGATTTATTGATGCAAGCAAAATTAGTATTGAAAAAAGATAACACGGAGTTAATAATAGATTTATTTGAAAAAGAAGCACCAGGAACTGTCGCAAACTTTGTTAAATTGATTGAAGACAGTTTTTATAACGGTCTTACATTCCATAGAGTAATTCCTGGATTTGTAGCTCAAGGTGGATGTCCACTTGGGACAGGAACTGGCGGACCTGGATATAACATAAAATGTGAAACTGCAGGAAATCCTCACATTCACCAACCCGGGGCTTTATCAATGGCTCATGCTGGAAAAGACACTGGAGGATCTCAATTTTTTATAGCACATGACTATTTCCCACATCTTGATGGAGTTCATACTGTATTTGGTAAAGTAACAAGCAATATTGAAGATGTATTAAATATTAAACAAGGTGATATTATTAAAGAAATGTCAATAGTATAGAAATTATTATATTAATCTAACTAAGAAGTCGTTTATGACTTCTTTTTTACTAATTAAGTATTTTTAATAAATATGTATGTTATAATTAGATATAAAATAATTATAAATTTTAGGAGGGATATTAATGTCTAAAATAGGTTTAGCTTTAGCTGGTGGAGGTGCACGAGGTGCCTACCAGATTGGTGCTTGGAAAGCATTTAAAGAAAAAGGATTAGATGAACGCATAGTTGCTTATTCAGGTGCGAGTGTTGGTAGTTTAAACGCTGCATTGTTTGCTGTGAATGATTATGATACTGCACATAAAATGTGGATGCGTTTAAATAGAGATAGTTTATTCAATATAGATAAAAAGATATATAAAAGAGTTTTTAAAGAAAAACTAAAGTTTTTAGATAAAGGAGTATTTGATACTAAGGATTTAGAAGATTTAATTGAAGAGGCACTTGATTATGACAAAGTTAGAGAGAAAGATGTTTTTGTAGCAACTACTCATCTAGGAAATGAAGAATCAACTTTCTTTGATTTATTAAGAACTAATTATAAACATTATTTTAAATCTGAAAAACAAACTAAATATCAAAATTTAAATGTATTAAGCAACGAAGATATTAAAAAAACATTACTTGCTTCATGTGCTATACCTATTGTATTTAGACCAGTAGAGATAGGAAATGAAACATTTTATGATGGTGGATTACTAGACAATACACCTTTTAAGCCTCTTGTTGATATTGGGTGCGATATCATTATCATAATTGATTTATTTAAACATTCATTTGTAAAAAAACAAAGCGCAGAAGGAGTAAAGATAATCACAGTTAATCCTAAAAAATCGCTTAGAGGAATATTAGACTTTAGTAATAAGTATATTGAAAGAAGATTTGAACTTGGATATAAAGATACATTGGACATGCTTGAAAAAAATAAAGATTTATTTGATTTGTCTAAATAGAATTCTATATAGATTAGATGAATACTGAATATTAGCAACTTTAGAAAGATAATCTTAAAATGAGAATTAAATGGCTTTATTAAGCTATTTAATTCTCATTTATTTATATAAAAACATTCATAAAAAAAGTAAATTTCATAAAATAAGAACAGGAAATTTTCCTGTTCTTATTTATCAAAATAGAATAAATCTTCAAATTTCTTTTCAAGTATAATACAAAATATTAATGCTAATTTCGCTGTAGGGTTAAATTTTCCAGATTCAATTGCACCAATTGTTTGTCTTGTTACTCCTGATAAAGAAGCGAGTTCATCTTGGGTTAAGTTGTTTTCAACTCTTGCAAGTTTTAGTTTATTTTTCAGTTCCAATGGGTTTGATTTATTAAAAGATTTCATAGTATACCATTGTTTGATATGTTGAAACTAAGAATAAAACAAATGTAAAAATTGCTAAGGATAAATTCAATTTCTTATTTCTTCCTTGTTTGTATAAATAAAAAGTCTGAATAGTTGCTTGGCCCATCATTATCATTAACATATCAGCTGCGAAATCTACCCCAATAATCATTCTAAGCATGAGGATTAGAGCAAGTACTAAAAACACTCCGTACTGTGACATGAGATATGATGAATCCTTTATTTTACTTTCTCTTTCATCCAATCCATTATCTTGTTCTTTAATATGTTTGATTAATATTTCCTTTTCCATAGTAATACCTCCTGTCATTAGTATAGACTATAAAATATATAAATGCAAACAAAACCTAACATTATGCTTAGTTATATTTACATTCGCTAATAAATCCATATTTTTGTCTTGTTTAATCGGCTTTTAAACCAATAATTGATTAATTCACTTATTGGTTGAGAACAACTCTTCTATTAGGTTATTGTTTTTGATATAATTATTAGTGTTTAATGTAATTAGGAGGATTGATAAAATGAATGTAGGTACAAGAATTAAGAAACTTAGGATATCAAATGGTATTACACAAGAAAGATTGGCAGATTATTTGAATATATCATTTCAAGCTGTAAGTAAATGGGAAAACAGTACTTCTTTACCAGATATAAATTTACTAAAACCATTATCTAATTTCTTTGGTGTGACAATTGATTTTCTGTTGGATAATGAGAATATGAGAGAGGAAAAGTTTGTAAAAAATCTAATGGATAATTACAATACTCTAAATAATCTAGGTAAAGTGGTAGACTCAATATCTTTAATGAGAACAGGATTAAAAGAATATCCTAAAAACTACATGATTATGTCAAAACTAGTGCAATCATTAATTACTATTACAAAATCTACTCATGAAAAGGATATAAATAAAAATGCAAAAGAAGCTCTTAGATTATGTGAAAAAATAATCAGTGATTCAAACGACTATGAGTTGATTGATAGCGCAATACAATCATCTTTTTATGCAAATATTGATTTGAAAGAATACGATAAAGCAATTGCTATCGCAAATAAAAGACCTTCAATATATTATTCGAAGGAAATATTGCTAACAAATGCTTATAGGGGAGAAGAGGCAAATATAAACATTCAAAAAACTATAGCTCAACTTACAAATTTATTATCAATGCATATCTTCAGTCTTACATATAAACTATATGGAGGAGACAAATATACAATTGATCAAAAAATATTGATTACCAAAACTTCGATTTCAATAATTGAATCTATCATTTATGATGACAATTTTTTATTTTATAGCGCGAAATTAAGAAGATACTACACATTCTTAGGAATTTTTTATGCTGAAAAAAAATCTAAGAATGAAATGTATAACTGTTTAGAAAAAGCAAAAAAACTAGCTATCTATTATGATTCTATAAAAAAAGAAGAACAATATACTTCAGTAATATTAGATTCTCAATGGAACAAACCTGAAGAAATTACCAAGAACGCAGAATGGATTGATTTCGATATTTTTAAAAATAGATTAGAAAGAAAAGAGTTCAATCCATACAGAGAAGAAAAAAGATTTTTGATACTCTTTGATTAAGGCTCAGTCTAGAGGTTTCAACTTACTAGATTTCAATTAAGAGTATTATTATGTTTTGATAATTATAATTAAATCTAAAATACAATAAAGAAAAATAACATCTTTATTACTACTATAGTAATGGAGGTGTTTTTATTATGAGAAAAACAGTAATTGGATTAATGCTTATATTTATAACTTCTTTTTTAGTAAAAGAAGTAAATGCGAATGAGTACTTAACATATCAGGAAATTGAGTTTGAGCAAAATGGTGCAAAGTTACTAGAAAGTTATAGTAACGGTGAATATGAGAAATACTATGAGAAATTAACTAAGAAAAAGTTCTGGGGATGGAGGACATATATAAGGTTTGAAAATGAAGAAGTCTCTTTTTTAAAAGATACTTTATTTGTAATTATTAATGAAGGTGAAACACCAATCACTGAGACCTTTTCAATTAAAAAAGAGGAATACGTTAAAAAACAATACAGTGTCACAGGGACTTTAGGGTTAGACGTTAAAGCAAGTGATAAAGGTTTTAAGTTAGGGCTAGAAGAAAAACTTAAATTTAGTATAACAAAAACAGTGTATACAGAAATAGAAGAAGAATTTGAGATGAAAGTACTCGTAGACTCAATGACAAAACTCACAGTTGAAGTACGAGGTGAAGGTAAGGTAAGTAACGGAATCGCAAAATACTATCGATTCTTTAAAAACGTTAAAAAAGGTGGCTGGGAAATATTCGTTGTAACCACTGAATATTACAGCTTAAAAAAGGAGTTAATTAATGAAAACTAAAATAGTGTTTGGACTATTAGCTTTCCTATTAGTTGTATTCATAGGGTTACTATTTATTCCGAGTGAAAAAAACTTAAAAGTAATAACTTCCCCAAAGATATTTTCACTGTTAAAAAGCAGTAATAATGAATCAATTGAAGTAGAACTACTAGTAAACAAGAATGACACATATTACTTTGATAAAGACTATATATTTGGTGTTAGTTTAAACAGCGAATCTGACGAGGAAATAATACCTCTAGAAATTGATGATATATCATATGGAGATAGTCTATACGACTTTGATAATGATAAATTCTATTTAGTTAATTTATCACTAAGTGTAGGATTTGAAAGTAAAGACTATCTAATTGATTTTAAAAAAGCATATTTAGATATTTCATATAATAATGAAGAGAATTTAAAACTCTTCATTGGAGAATTTAACTATCTTTTTAACGAGGATATAAATAGTGACTTAGGAATAAGCAATCTATCAAGTACTGTTTTTAAAAGTAATGAAATTAATACAGTAAGTGGTATTTTCATTGAACTTTATAATATGAGTGACGAAAATCTAGTAATAACGAGTTTTGATTTAGGGAGTACATCAGTTAAATTTAATGATTACTATCTATATGAAATATATAACGAACCAGATTTATTTGATAGTGTTGATGAAATATTATTAGTTGAAAACTACGATTTTTATATAGATACTAGTAGTTACAATAAATCAATGTTATTAAAAGAAAATCAAAGTGTTATGCTGTATATTCCTTTAATTTATTTGGGAGAAATAGAGTATATTCATAGATTTTTCTTTCAAGTAAACTATTTAAGTAATGAAGGGGAAACTATATTAATAATAGATGATATTCCATATGTCAGTACAAGTATATTTCAAACAAGTTTAGAAGATGGATATTTAGTATATGAAATACCAAATTAAAGTATCTAAATTTAGAAAGAAATATAAAAATAAAGAGGTAGTTATTAAGGATATATTAATTACTAAAAGGATTACTCTTCTTCTAGGTAAAAACGGATCTGGTAAATCAACTTTATTAAAAGCAATAGGGGGGTTAATTAAGTATGAAGGAAGTATTAGTGTAATTGGGAAAGTCGCCTATATGAGCGAATTTAATAGTTTTCCGCATGACTTAAAACTCATTGACTTCATTAACTCGTTAAATAGTGTTAGTAAACATAGTATAAGTGATATTGAGATTAAAAAGTTATTCAAAATGTTTAACTTATATAGTAAGAAAGATGAGTTATTATCAAGTTTATCGAAAGGTATGAAGGCAAAGGTGAATTTAGTTCAAATCTTGATAGATAAATCAGATATTTACTTACTTGATGAACCTATAAATGGACTTGATAAAGAGGGCGTTAAATGTTTAATTGATTATTTAGAAAAATCAGATAAATGTTTTGTAATAAGTACTCATCTAGTAGATGATTTTAAGAATTTAAAAAGTGAGATTATTGCCCTATGATAAGTTTGGTGAAATTACATTTTTCCTACTTGTTTTCATGGAAAATAATATATATAAGTTTCATAACATTATTAATATGTTTAATATCTTTTGTCTTACTATCAAATTTCTATCTTGATAATAAATTATTATTATTTTATAGTGATTATTATAGTGAAGATTACATTTTTAGTAGTCTATCTTTAATAAAAATTGTTATCTTACTACAAAGTATGTTTTTAGTAATAAACGGCTTTGTTTTAAATAAATATGACATATATTTATTAACAAGAAGTAATAGAACATATGTGATATTTAGCAAGATAATTACAATCATCTCAGGGATAACTATTTTCACAACAGCTCTATATTTACTAATGAACATTATCGGTCTATTTTTAACTCCATATTATGAGTTTCAAATCAACCATTTAAGTCTATTATTTGATTTAATCATATTTAGTATTATATATACACTTTTATACGTAGTATTGCTGGTTACTGTTAAAAATATGTATAGTTTGTTAATAATATTTATTATATATTTTATCAGTAATATAAGTCTAGAATATTTAGTTACAAAAAGTGACTTACCTGCATTCACAAAATTTATTAATCTAACATTTCCAGATATTGGATATTTTAGAAATGTTGGATATGATCTTTTCTATTCAAATCTATACTATTTATCATTATGTATAGCAATTATTCAAGTTATTTTAATCATCTACAAAAAAACAGATATTACAAATTAAATATTGTTAAAATCCTTTAAATATGGTATATTTTTATTACCGAACGGGGTTGATTTTATGTGTGGAATTGTAGGATACATTGGAAAAGAAGATGCACGAGAAATAATTATTCGAGGATTAACAAGATTAGAGTATAGAGGTTATGATTCTGCTGGTATAGCACTTTACGGTACTGAATCAGACACTTTTAACATATATAAAGATAAAGGAAGAGTTGCGCATCTAGAAAGCATAACTGATTTCAGCTATAAATCAAATTTAGGAATAGGCCATACAAGATGGGCAACACATGGAATACCTAATAAAATTAATAGCCATCCACATGCTTCCCTAGAAAATCGTTTTTTTATTGTCCATAACGGAGTTATTGATAATTATAAAGAACTAAAAAGTGAGTTATTACCAGAAAACAAGTTTTCTAGTGATACAGACACTGAAGTTATTGCTCATTTAATTGAAAAATATTGTAGTGAAATGAAAGTTGACGAAGCTATAAGAAAAACTATTAGTTTATTAGAGGGATCTTATGCATTAGCTATTATTGATACATTGGATTCAAGTAAATTATATGCATGTAAGAATAAAAGCCCATTATTACTAGGAATTGGAGACAAAGGAATAATTGTCGCTAGTGATTTAATGGCACTTGTAGGATACAGTAAAGAATATATACCACTTAAAGACAAAACATTTATAGAAATAAGTGGAAACGAATATATAATACTAGATATTATTGGTAAAGAAGTAAAACATAAAGTGAAAACAATTGATGTTGACTATTTAAATATTGAAAAAGGTGAGTATTCACATTTCATGTTAAAAGAGATATGTGAACAACCAACAGTAATAAGAACTATTATTAGTAAATATTTTGATGGAGAAGAAGTTCTTCTAAATGGTGAAATCAGAGAAGCCTTAAAAGAAAGTGATCGTATTTATATAATAGCTGCAGGAACTTCATTGAACGCAGGAAGTATTGGTAGAGAGTTATTTGAGAAAATGGCAGGAATACCAACAGAGGTTCATATAGCTAGTGAATTTGCTTATAATATGCCTATACTATCTAAGAATCCATTATTTATGTTTATTAGTCAGTCAGGTGAAACTGCGGATTTACGAGCTGTGCTCGTAAATGTTAAAGCTAAAGGATACAGAACTTTAACAATTACAAACGTCAAAACTAGCACGTTAGCTAGAGAAGCTGATAATTATGTTGAAATCCATGCCGGACCTGAAATATCAGTCGCAAGTACAAAAGCTTATACAGCTCAAATTACAATTCTCGCAATTTTAGCCTATGGACTTAGTGATAAACACATAAACTTAAGAAAAGAACTAAGTAAATTAGCAATTTCTATTGAAAATGTTATTGATAGAAGAGGATATATTGAAAAACTTGTAAAAGAATATTTAACCAAAAGAAACTGTTTCTATATAGGTCGAGGAATTGATTACTATGCATGCCTAGAATCTAGTTTAAAACTTAAAGAAATTAGTTATATTCAAACAGAAGGATTTGCAGCAGGAGAATTAAAACATGGAACAATTGCTTTGATTGAAGAAGATACTCCTGTAATTGCTATAATTTCACAGAGAAGCATAAGTAAGAATACAAGGAGTAATTTAAATGAAGTAAGAAGTAGAGGAGCTAAAACATTAGTT
>JAFLJX010000007.1 GCA_022712785.1 Mycoplasmatota bacterium
AGTCCATGACTTTGTTATAAGTACAATTTTCACCTCTCTTATACACCTTCCATAAAACAAAAGATAACACAACAAGAATAACCATTAAAATACACGATATTAAAGCATAGTCATTTCTTGTAAAAAATGATTGCCAGGAAATAAAATGTATGTAATTAAAAAAACTTGCATTCATTTGTTGATACACTAAAAATAGTGGTATCAGAATTAAATTAAATAATACTAATTTCTTCATCCTTTATCCCTCTTTCATACTTTATGTATTGAAGGAAATTATAAATGCCAAACAATACAGTTATCAATATAGTTGTTACTAAAATAACTGAAGTAAATGTTTCTAAGTCAGTTATCGCAAATGCAATCGAACTGCTATCCGATGTTTGTAATCTAGATAAGATTAAGAACACTATCAATATAACAACTAATAGTATGTTAGATGCAATATTGAATAAGATAAGTTTCTTAGTAATCTCAGTCTTTTGTCTTTTTGAATCTAGTTTACAGTTTAGCAACTCATCAACTGTTATATCAAATATTATAGAAATCGGTAAAAGTAAAGAGATATCTGGGCAACTATCTCCTACTTCCCATTTACTTACAGCTTTATTTGATATATTTAACTGCTTTGCTAATTGCTTTTGAGTTAGATTATTTTTCTTTCTCATTTCTTTAATAAAAGCTCCAAACTGTTCATTCATATAATCACCTTCCACTCACTGATACATCCATTATATCATAAAGTTCTACTACATTGAAACTACTATTTCCCCCAGATGTTGCAAAAAATTATATTTAAAATGCAAAAAATAGAACCTAAATTAGGTTCTATTTCCAATCTTCAAGTGAGAATTCATCTAATAAATCAAAAGACATAATTTCTCCTATCTCAGCTTTATTCCAAATATCTAATTTGTGTGTCAATTCGGAAAGTTTAGATGCAGTTCTATGTTTTGCAAAATCAATAGCTAAATCTATATAATATTTTTCTTTTTCATTTAATTCAACATCTATTTCTGAATGGTAATTATACTGCGTATAATTTTGCACTTCAACTATTTCTAATGATATTTTTTTAGCTTTAATCATATAGTCTAAAACTAAATCAAATTGATTCGGAATAGGTCCATTATTAATGGCTGCATATTGAATACCCGTTAAAGATTTTGCTGTATCGGAATATGAAAGTGCATCAGCTATAAATAATGTTTTTGCCAATCTAGTTTTTCCTTTAACTTTTGAAGCAATATATTGTATTACTTTTAATATATGCTCTTTATCCCCTATTTTATACCCGTTATATGGAGTAGGTTCCTCTTCAATAACTAGTTGGAAAGGGTCGCAGGAAAATAAAAAGAGATCATCGTTACCTTCATAAATTTTCTTAATCTCAAATGCGGATAGAGATGATTTATTTATATCAGCATAATCAATTATTTTTTTTCTATCATTTATCAAACTTTTGATTAGTGTAAAATAACTATCATTGGGAATTGCCTTCTCGTTCTCGTAAGATACTATAGTTTTTTTTGCTATGCCTAATACCTTACCAAATGTTTCTTGGCTAATTCCAAATGAATTCCTCAATGTTGCTATGTCTTCTCCTCTAATGCCATATTTCTTATTATACTCTTCTATTACAAGTAAAGAGAACTTTTGGTCTAGGACTTTATCGAATTTAATCTGATTGCAATTTGTACATATTCTTCTTTGAGCTTCAATTACAATCATTTTGTCTTTTATTTTTATCTCACTCTTGATTGTTTTTATTTCCTCGCTCATACTTTTACATTCTCTACAAATTGTACCTTTATCCATCTTTTAGTCCAAACTCCTTTCAAAACTTCTTGTTTTTTCTATTTGTTATCCCGATGAAATGATATTATTACAAGAACTTCACCATTTTCATCATATTCAATGTTCAATTTTATGTATGCCAATACTTTATTGATCGTTTTCTTAAAAATGAATGCACCAGAACTCTTATAGTCTGGCATATTATCTAATACCCACATATTACTATTTAGGGTTTTTAAATGTTCTATGGCTTCATCAGGTGTAATCATGAAGTCCTCAAGTAAAACAGCTACATAATCTAATCCATCATAAGTTCTGTTCTCAAATAAATATCTATCTTCCCTAATAAGTCTCCTCATTCTTTTAATGAAATCGATAGTATCTTTTATGACAATCACCTCTTAATTACATGTTATATTCCTTATTATTTTTGTTACTCCCATTGTGTTAGTCCTCCTTAGTGTTCTCTTTACTTGATTAAATTTTATCACACAACATATCTTAAGTCAACATTTTTGGTAACTTATGTACCTGTATTTGAAATATTATTTAACTTCAATATCAATCCAACATTGTTTTTTGCCTATATATGGGAAATACAAACTTTTGAATTTCCGAGTTTCAAAAAAGACCCTTGAAACAAAAAGGAATGCATATTTTCAATATCACCAAAATATGCCGCTTTTACACTTTTTTTGAGTATGCAAAAACCGAGAATCTATATAAAGTATAAGCATACTCCATAAATCCTCGGTAACGGTATCAAATGGTGGAGAATATAGTCCCCGAAGTTTACCCGTATACGTGTACTCCTAGTGAATAGCCC
>JAFLJX010000008.1 GCA_022712785.1 Mycoplasmatota bacterium
TGTTAGGATTAGCAATAAAGTTATAATCATGTGTTTTTTGTTTCGAATAAATTTTCTCATAATATACCTTTTCTGGTTCTTTGGCATTATACCATAATTATATTATAACATGTAAAATATAAGTATCCATTAAGATTTTTTTAAGATTTTACAAATTTTATCCTTTTTTAATTTGTGCGTTCCCTTTCTTCATAATACCATCTTAGGATAAGGCTCGTTGTATCGCATTTAGTTGCAACTTATTATTATTCGCATATGATACAATGTGTTCCCACTGTTTAAATTCCATCACAGTCAAAAAATATTATTCCAAGATTTAGAGAACTTTTCAAATCGGGTATAGTAGCTTTTATTGATTTTTTGTACTTTACCGGGTTATCATTGACAATCCTACTTACATAATATATAATTCGGGTATAGTATTAAAAAATGAAAAATTCTACTATACCGGGAGGAAATCATGAAAAAAAGTGAAATGGAAAAAATTTACAACTATTTCAAAACTAAAAACGTTGTACGCAAGGATGTTTTGGAAGACTTCATAGAAGATAATTTCCCAGAAAGAAAAAAGAAATACATTAATTTTTACCTATTTGATTTAAAAACCTCTGAATATGCATACGTTTTGAACAAAAATATGATAAAAATATCAAAAAGAATACCTTTTAAGGCAAAAATAGATGAAACTGTTAAGGAACTGAATAAATCAGTTATTAGTATTATTGAAGATGTTGGTTATTGTATATGGCAAAAGACTGATATTCAAAATTTGATGAGACATCAATTTTTTGAAAATACAACATATCTTTCTGTAGAAAAAAGCTATCTTGAAAATGTATTTCTTGGACTCAAATTAAATAATTTCAACATAGGTCTTGCTTCAAATCATATGTATACAGAATTAAATAGTAATCCTATTATAATTGAAAACCTAATTAACAAAGCTCCATTAAATAGGACTAGAAAATCAAAATCTATGGGAAATAATAAGAATTACAATAATAATGAAAAAATACCTTCACCGAAAATCGAGAAATTACTGATAGATTTCTTCGTTGACAAAAAGGGCATTTATGGAATTGACTCAGGAGAATTAGAAGAAATCTTTAGAAACTCTTTAACCCTATATCAAATAAATATTCAAACATTATTTAGTTATGCTAATAAAAGAAGTTGCAAAGAGAAATTGATTGAATATCTAACTAATACCATTAGATTTGACTATATTACGGGGGATTTTATAAATGATTAATAAAATAACATATACTACAGAATGGCAAGAAAAGACACTTACTTACACAAAACAAAAAAATTTGGTGCTTGAAAAAGTTACATATGCATTAAGTCTTTTAGAGTTGATCAGCAACTCCAATGTTGAATTTGTTTTTAAAGGTGGTACATCTCTAATGCTGTTACTGGATAAACTGAATAGATTCTCAGTAGACATAGATATATTAGTTTTGGAAAGTAATCTTGAAGAGTTTATTGATGGTATTGATATAAAAGATACAATATTTACTTCTTTCAAAGAGGATTTTCGCACTTATCGTGGCATTAAAAAAAGACATTTTAAATTTTTTTATAAATCAAACTTAGATCAAACTGAGCAATATGTAATACTTGATATTGTATATGAGCCTATTGCATACCAAAACTACACAACTAAAAAAATTGATTTTGATTTTATTAATACTCAAAAACCTTATAATGAAATTAAAATTCCTGTTGTTGAAGAGATACTAGGTGATAAACTAACTGCATTTGCTCCAAATACAATAGGTGTTAAATATGCAGATGAAAAATACACTGAAATTATAAAACAACTTTTTGATGTATCAATACTATCCAAAAATTCTAGTTCACTAAATATGGTATTAGAAACGTACAAAACTATTTCAGCACATGAAATCATTTTGAGGAAACTACCAAAAATAACATATATGGATTGCATTGAAGATTCCTTAGAAGCCCTAAGGGTATTATTGTCAAATGGAAATTACGGAAACAAAAGTAATTTTTTATCTCTACAACGTGGGATCAGAGGATTCAATAATTTTTTAACTGAGCGTTTCACTATAAATTCAGTTTTTCAACATGCAGCAAATGTATATATTCTTTACGTAAAATTAAAAGTTGGAAGTATCCTTGAATATAATAAACTAATAAAAGGAATTAAAAATGAAAGTATGAAAAACACATTTATTAAAAGTTCATATAGACTTTTAAAAACACAAACTGATAACTATGACGAATTAGAATCAGCTATTCGTTTGAATGAGTTCCAATTATAGGCAATATCGATTATTGTAAGGCAAATAAATAAACAAGGAAGATTGTTAATCAATCACCCTTGTTTTATTTAATCAGCTATTTGAACAGATATTCTATCTGTAACAATTACTTTATTGTTTTTAACAATATAACATTCTACAAAATGAGGTCCATTAAAATTACTATTCTCGTTTAGTATTCCTGTTGTTTTGCCTTTAAATATTTGTCCTCTTATTTGATCACTTCGTTCTGCTAAACCTCCTACATTTCTCACTTTCCAAAATACATCACGTAAGATGTAAGTGTACACACTTAATTAGAAAAAGCAGGTCATATAAGACCAAAAACAAAAAGCCCAAATGAAGTGTTACACTAAAAACGGACAGTAATAAAGAGACTATGATAAAATTAATTATTATAGTCTTTTTGTATACAAGAAAAGGAGAAATAAGATGGCCAATAAGAGACATTCAACTGAATTCAAGGAAAAAGTAGTTAAAGAGTATTTAGCAGGAGCAAGAATGAGTGATGTATCAGCAAAGTATGAGATTCATAAGACCCAAATCAAAGTATGGACAAAGAAATGGAGAGATAGTGGGTGTTTTACAGATAATCGAGGAAAGGCGAAGAAGGGAAGACCCAAAGTAACAAAGATAAACAAAGAGGAAATGACAAAGGATGAATACATAGCATACTTAGAAATGGAACTTGATATTTTAAAGTATATAGCCTTCCTAGAGAGAAAAAAGCAAAAATAAAATATCAAGTTGTGGATCGCTTCAAGAAACGATATAGCATATATATTTTATGTCTATATCTAGGTTGTTCAAGAAGTGGATATTATGACTGGATAGATCGTGGAAGGCAAGTTCACAAACTAGATATAGAATTAGCGGAAAAAATATTAAGACTTTATAAGCGAAAGAAAGTACGAGGAAGGCGACAAATTAAGATGAGATTATGGAGGAAATACAAGATAAAACTAGCTTTAGGAACAGTTCATCGTTACATGAGTGTATTAGGAATCAAATCAATCCAAAGAAAAAAGAGGCACAAGAATGTACCTCTCGAGAAATCCCAGAATGTCCTTCACAACTTTCTTAAAGGGAATTTCCAATCAACTCATCCAAATCAGAAATGGGTAACAGACATTACCTATATGAAGTGTAGAGAAGGAAATCTCTACCTTTCATGTATTAAAGATTTGTATGACAACAGTATTATAGCATATCATATATCAAATAAAAATGATTTGGATTTAGTTATCCAAACACTTAATAAAGCATTTCAGGAAAATAATCCAGAAGATTTATCAGGACTTATAGTACATTCAGATAGAGGATCACAATATACTTCAAAGATGTATGATGACGTTCTCCGTTTTTACAGTATAGTTCCTAGTTTCTCAGCACCAGGATCACCAACACAAAACGCTCCAATAGAATCATTCTATTCAACA
>JAFLJX010000009.1 GCA_022712785.1 Mycoplasmatota bacterium
AGTAAGGCTGGGTCTAATACATCAGGTCTGTTTGTAGCGGCAATAACTATAACTCCAGAGTTTGCACCAAATCCATCCATTTCAACAAGAAGTTGATTTAGTGTTTGTTCTCTTTCATCATGTCCACCACCAAGACCAGCACCTCTTTGGCGACCTACTGCATCGATCTCATCAATAAATACTATACATGGTGCATTTTGTTTAGCGATTTTGAACATGTCTCTAACACGACTTGCTCCAACACCAACAAACATTTCTACAAAATCAGATCCACTGATAGAGTAGAATGGTACTTTAGCTTCACCAGCAACGGCTCTAGCTAATAATGTTTTACCAGTACCAGGTGGACCCATAAGTAGTATACCACTTGGTATTCTAGCCCCTAAAGCCATATATTTTTTAGGGTCTTTTAGGAAGTCGATGACTTCTTCTAATTCTTGTTTTTCTTCTTCGATTCCAGCTACTTGATCAAAAGTAGTTGTTTTACCTTTATTTAATTTTGCTCTGTTTTTTCCGAAATCAAATGCTTTGTTATTTCCACCGTTTTTTCTCATAAAGAACATAACAACAAAAATAATTAAGATAAATGGTATTAATATAATAACTACGCTCCAAAAACTATAAGAAGAACCTCTTACATGTTCATAATCTGCGCCATTAATTGGATCAGCTGCAGCAGCAATTACTGCTGTCAAAGCTTCAGGTGTTGGAATTTCTACTATATAGTCTCCACCACTAACTAAAGTACCTTCTAGAAGGTATGAACCAAAGTTGATTTCTCCAGATATTGGTGTAGACGTAATAGTAACTATCTCACCAGTATCCAATTTTTCCATAAATGATGAATAATTGTATTGAACAGGTTTTTCATCTTTATCTGTGAACATAAACACTATCGCAAATACAAATAGTAGAATAATAGAAATAACTATTAAATTACCAAATCTGCTTTGCGGTGGTTTTATTTGTTTGTTTTCTGCCATAGTAACACTCCTTACTTGTTATAAACCTCTGGTTTTAAAACTCCTACATACGGTAGGTTTCTATATTTTTCATCGTAATCTAATCCAAAACCAACAACAAATTCTTTAGGAATAGTTGTTCCAATATATTCTGGATGGAAATCAACGACTCTTCCTTCTGGCTTATCAAGCATCGTAGCTGTTACTACACTTGAGGCACCACGGAAAAGTAGTAACTCTTTAATTGTCTTAATCGTTCTACCTGTATCAACAATATCTTCAGCAATTATAATGTGACGATCTTGAACAGATAATCCTAAATCCTTAGAGATTTTAACATCTCCACTTGATTCTATACCTCCATGATAACTTGATACATCCATGAATCCCATTTCTAAATGAATATCCATTTCAGAAACTAATTCTCCCATAAAGGGAACGCATCCTTTTAAAATTCCAACGACTAATGGGAATTTGTCTTTATAATCTTCTGCTAACTGTTTACCTAATTTTTTAGCTATTTGTTTTATTTCTTCTCGAGTAACTAATACTTTTAGAATATCTTTTTCTAACATTTACTTCACCTCATAGATATATAGTTTTTTATTGCATTCTTCACTATTCAAAGATTTTTTAATCTCTGGAATCCATAAAACAGATTCTTTATTAGAGACTACTAGTAACTTTTCTCTTTTAGATTGTGGTATTTTTTTATCTATAAGAATATCTTTGATTTTTTTTGTTCCCACTTTAAGTTTCATCTTATCCCCGTTTTCACGGTTTCTTAAATAAAGTGGAAATACTTCACTATTATAACATAATTCAAAATAATTTGTGTATTTATGTTCTATTTTATTATCACTAAAAATGAAGCTATGATTATCTGAAATGAAATACTCTCCATATTTGGTAATTTCAATATTAACTTTCTTAAAGGGTACATCTTTTTCAATATAGATACAATCATATTCTTTTTTAAATGAGTAATTATTCCCCAAAGAATAACTTTGATTAGGATTTTTTGATAAACAAAGCTTAAGTATAGAATTATATTGTTCATACATAATTTCTAATGAATTATTAGTTGCAGAATTAACAATATGTGTTAGGACTTTAATTTTAATTATTCTTTCTAACTTATTAAAACTTTCTAGATTAACTGTATTATAAAATAAATTTTGTTCAATAAATTCATTTTTTATTCTATCTAGAACTAAATCAGCCGATTCTATATAGTCTCTAAATTGTAAGATTCTTTCATTAAGATTAGGATTTTCAATTCTTAATAGAGGAATAATTTTATTTCTATATCTATTTCTAGTATAAAAATCTTCACTGTTAGATAGGTCTTCGTAATAAACAATATCATTGTCCCTAGCATAATCTAATATATCTTTTTTTGATACTTTCATAAGTGGTCTTACGATTGAGATGTTTCTATCTTTTCTGATACTTGGGATTCCTGCGTATCCACTAAAAGAGGTACCTCTAATTAATCTCATAATAATTGTTTCAACTTGATCATCTAAATGATGAGCAACAACAATTTTTGAAGCTTTATGTTTTTGAGCAACAACTTTGAAGAAAGCATATCGTTGATTTCTCGAGTCATCATGAAAATTAGAATTATCGTTGATTTCAACCTCATATCCTTCAAAAGGAATATTATGTTTCTTTGCTAGTTTCTTTAACATCTGATATTCCATTTTTGATTCTTCACGTTTATTGTGGTTTACATGAGCCAACACAATTTTTAGTTCTAAGTTAATGTTTGTTAACACATTAAAAAGAACCATAGAATCAACACCACCACTTAGCGCTAATACGATAGTCTCGCTTTTATCAAACATGCTATTTCTTTCAATATATTTTCTTAAATCAATGTTCATAACTATCACCCACGTTTATTATAGCATATTATTTATAATATATTTCATAATTTAAATTACTTTGAAATACAAAATATATAATAATATCTTATGTATTTATGATATAATAATTAAGAGATTTAAAATAGAACGGAGAGATAAAATGTTTAAACTTCCAAAGTTAACAAAACAAGAAAGAGCTTGGGTTTTATATGATGTAGCAAACTCGGCTTTTATATTGACTGTAATCACAGTATTATTCCCAATCCTTTTTGAAATTAATTTTATGGATATCCATGTTGCAGATGGGATAGAGAAATATTTAACGCTTACAAATGGTGATAAAATCTTAAATCCTGATTATAAAGTCTTTTGGGATGATGGATCTAGAATATTTAAGTATTTAACAAGTGCTATAGCACTTGTTGTTGCATTGTTTAGCCCAATTATGGGAGCATGGTCTAATTATGCTGGCAACAAAAAAAGATTCTTTAAAATTGCTTTGGCAGTTGGTATTCTTGGTGGTATTGGTATCGCAATACCTGGACTTAATTGGCTTTTACTACTAGTTTTATTTACAATTTCTAGTTTAGGGTACAACGTAACCAATGTATTATATGATGCATTCTTGGTTGATGTAGCTGAAGAAGATAGACTTGATGAAGTTAGTGCGACTGGATATGCTTGGGGTTATATTGGTAGTTTAATACCTTTCTTCATAGGAATAATTCCTTATGCACTTGTTACATTTGGAATACTTGATGGTGGATTAGAACATATATCAATAAGCTTTGCATTTTTAGTGGCTGTTGCATGGTGGTTCTATTATTCATTACCTTTAATAAGAGATGTTGAGCAAAAATATAGTATTGAAAAAACTGAAGGTGAGTTTAAAAAATCTTTAAGTAGACTTAGAAAAACTTTTAAAGATATTAGAAGTTATAGAATGATATTCTTATTCTTAATTGCGTATTTACTATTTATAGATGTAGTTAATACTGTAATTAGATTAGCTACAAACATTGGTGGAGACTTAGGTGTCGAAGCTGCGACTATGCTTGGTGTAATCGTAATGGTACAAGTTATTGCATTCCCATCGGCTTTATTATATTCTAAGATGGTTAAAAAATTCGGTGGTAAAACGATGTTGTATTACGGAATGTTTGTATATGCTTTAGCTGTTGTAATTGTTTATATGATAACTATTGATACTACATATCTTATGTGGGTTGTTGGAGCAATTGTTGGTACTGCTCAAGGTGGAATTCAATCGTTATCTAGAAGTTTCTTTGCTAAAATGGTTCCGGTTGAAAAAGCAAATGATTTCTTTGGCTTTTATAGTGTATTTGGACGTTTCGGTGGGATTATATCTCCGTTCATAATAGCTTCATTCCAAGTTAGTTTAGGAATAAACAAAGCAGTATTGTTATTACTAGTACCTCTAGGTATTTCTGCAATAATATTGGCATTTGTTAAAGAAGGAAGAGTGAAGTTAGTTGAAGAGTAAAAAGTTTATATTAGCTAGTAAATCTCCAAGAAGACACGAATTACTTGAATTTTTGATTGATGATTTCCGTATTGTTTCAAGTGATATTGAAGAAATTATTGATGAAACACTAACTAATGAAGAAGTTGTTATGGATCTTGCTCTTCAAAAAGCACAAGATATAAGTAACAACAATAAGGATTATTACGTATTAGGATTCGACACACTTGTTATACTTGGCGGGAAACCTCTTGGGAAACCAAAAGATATAGATGAAGCATTTGAAATGTTGAGTGCTTTAAGAGGGAGAACACATAGAGTTTTAACTGGATGTGCAATTGTTATGAATGATTATAAAGATACTTTCTATGAGTTCGCAGATGTAACATTTACTAATATGAGTGATGAGGAAATATACAGTTATATAGAAACGAAGGAACCTATGGATAAAGCAGGTTCTTATGGTATTCAAAAACATGGAGCAAAATTTGTCACAAAAGTAAATGGTGATTTTTACACAGTAATGGGAATGCCTATACATAAGCTTTATGAAAGATTAAAAGTACTATGAGACTCGTTTGAGTCTCTTTTTTGTACTGTGATTTGAAAACTATGCAGTTTAGTGTAAAATATATGTATGATACCTTAAAATCATTTTTTATTATTATAAGAAGTGCTAATCTGTTAGTAACTTCAAAAGGAGGCAACTTTATGTTTAGGCTAAAAGTAAAAGAGGAAGAACATAAGAGGATTAAAGATAGGTTAAATCTCATTGAAACGCCAAAATATGAATATGTTTTGACAGATGATAAAGATCTTTCAGAAAACGATAAGATAAATATTGTTTTCAATCAAACTGATATTTCCAAGATTTCAAAACTATTAGATATAATAGTTAGAGGGGAAGACACTTACTTGATTGGAAATAATGAATTTGGACAAAAGAGAGTTGAATGTCGAAATTTCCATTATTTTATAGTTGAAGACGAAGATGTTTACGGTGTTCTAAATAATACTAAACTTCTAATAAGACTAAAATTATATGAAGTAGATGAACTCTTGAAATCAAAAGATTTTATAAGAGTTAGTAAATATTGTTTAGTTAACATTGGTAAAATTGCTTATATTAAGCCTGAACTTAATTCAAAGCTAAACCTTTTAATGAAGAATGAAAATCATGTAGAAGTAAATAGAGGATATTATAAAGAGTTTAAGAAAACTCTTAAAATTTAAGGAGGTATCATATGAATTTTTTAATAAGTAATCCAGTAATAGCATTTATAGTTTTTATATTACTAGGATTCGTAGTGTACACAGGAACAAAATTATTTAATGAAGTTATATTAAACAAAGCTTTAAAGGTTAGACATCAGCAAATGAGAATAAGCACTGTTGCTAAAGGAATAAAAGCAAGAGTGACGGGTCTAACAGTAGCAACGCTAGTACCAATGGCAATCATTGTAGCGTTTGTAGCTGTAGGAACAAACACAGCAGCTATTAATGTAGACAAGAACTTACTCTCAATTAATTCAAGTTCAGACATTTTTGAAATATACGAGGACTTTAATGAAAAACTAAATGCTCGTAATACTAGTTGGTCATTTAGAAACACCACAAATGATATGGCTAATCCAGAAACGGCACTTGATGGCTTTGACGGTTCAAGTGGCGATTACGATATAAAAACTACTGGTAGCGGTAGTGATGACTATTCAGAAACTAATAATCAAGTAATTGGTGTTGATGAAATGGATAATGTCTTAACTGACGGTAAATTCATTTACACAATGAATTATAACAAGATTCAAATTACATTCGCAGGTGTAATGGTTGGTGATGATTTTGACGCTAGCCAAATAGGTTTATATAAAACATTTGAATATTCAACAGAGTCATGTACAGATGCTCAATTTTACCCACAAGGAATGTTTGTTGATGAAGATCACCTAATAGTTATAGGTAACCAATATAATTACTACTGTGGTGAGGGACAAAGCAAAGGTGATGTTGAACTTCCTGAAACTGATAAAAGCGAAGTTGGATCTAGTGAAACTGGAGAAGATGGGACAGAACCTATTGAAAAGGATGAAGATGGATTGATATCATTTGACGATGATGTATACGTTGATTATCATTACATGGGATACAAAAGTAGTTCAATAAAAGTATTAGTTTATAATATATCTGAAGATTTTTCACTTCAAGATGAATACTCAATGGACGGTTACTTTACTGGAACTAGAAAAATTGGCGACAGTTTATATATCGTAACAAACAATCATATTCCTTTCTATTTAGAAGATGTTAATTTAGATGATTATTTACCTACTTATGAAGTTAATGGAATTGAAGTTGACGCAGATTACGAAGACATCGTATATGTAGAAGGAACTTCTCCAAACTCATTTACTACGTTCTATGGGATTAACTTAGATACTACAGAAGTAGATATGGAAGTTATCTTAGGAGATAGTGGTTATAATTTATATGTATCAAATGAAAATATGTATTTAGTTGGAACAAATTATTACTTCTGGCCAATCTTAAATACATTAGTCGATTCAGTTACAACTGAAGAATCTACATTTGACTCAAAAACAGCTATACTAAAAGTATCAATTGGAAATGCAGAGGTTGAGTATGAAGCTTTTGGTTTAATTACAGGAAATACTTTAAATCAATTCTCAATGGACGAATATGAAGGTAATTTAAGAATAACAACTACCGAAGGTTGGTGGGGAGAAGAAATAAATAATAGATTGTATGTTCTTGATGAAAACCTAAAAGTAGTATCAATGTTAGAAAATTTAGGTAAAGTAGGAGAAACTATTAAATCAACAAGATTTGTAGGAGACTATGCTTACTTAGTTACATTCGAACAAACAGATCCATTCTACGTTATAAACCTTAGTAATCCAGAAAACCCAGTAGTAGAGGGTGAATTAATCATACCTGGATACAGCGCATATCTACAGCCACTTGGAGAAAACTATATCTTAGGTATTGGATATGGAGATAACGATGGTGGAACAGCCGGATTAAAAATAGCAATATTTGATGTCTCTGATAAATCCAATCCAGTTATATTAGGAGAAGAAGTAATCTTTGATTATTCAGAACATGGATGGGGTTACAGCTCAGCTACATATAATCATAAAGACTT
The DNA here is from genome assembly GCA_022712785.1 of Mycoplasmatota bacterium. Taxonomy (GTDB): domain Bacteria; phylum Bacillota_I; class Bacilli_A; order Izemoplasmatales; family Izemoplasmataceae; genus JAFGXW01. The sequence continues at coordinate 7,480 of JAFLJX010000009.1, forward strand.
ATTAGTAAGTGTGGAAAAAGGTATTATAGCTTTACCATTTAATACTTCTAGCTATAGCGAAAAAGATGGATATTCTTTCAACAGTGGTATTCTTGTATATAACTTTGATTTTACAAATGGTTTAGATTATAGTGGTTTTGTACAACATGAGCAAGATTCAGTTGAAGATGTTTATGTTTATAAAAGCAAATTTATAAGTGAATATTTTTATACAGTTTCAAACAAATATATTAAAGTATCGACATTACTTGATGTAGAAGAAATATTATATTCATCTGATTTAGAAGAAACAGTATATTCACCATATTCATCTGATTTAGAAGAATAACAATAGGTTCTATATCAAGGATTGGGGTAGAACTAAATAAAAAGAAATAACGAGACATTGAGATTTAATAAATCTTGATGTCTTTTTATTGTGCACAATAAAATTTCTAAGAGTAACCAACAACAACATGATTTGAATTTTTGTGTTGATACAGAATTTTATTTCTAAAGTGATTAAGGTTAGGGATACCAAACGAGATTTTTTTGAGAACTTTAATATAATTATTAGCACCTTCAATATAGGGATTATAGGTCCCTTATTTTTGCGCTACACCTCATTTTTTTCAATATGAAATACTTTTAATAGTGAATATCTAATGATAACCTATACATGGTAGGAATAAATTAGATCAACGGTATAAGAATTTAACTGAACCAAAATGTACTAATTAAAATGTAAAAATAGAGGATGGGACAACATTGATAGCTCGGTAATCTTGTGAACGCTAGTTCGCACAACAAAAGAAGCCCCTGCTTCAAATTAAAATATTCAATTAAGTGGGGGGAGTGTTCACTATATAGGATTCTGATAATTAATATGCTTTTAATGTAAAAGCAATTTCAATGAAGAAAATATTCCTATTAACATTGAGTTTTTTAGTTTAGTTGCTTGTAGTAATAAAGGATTATCAAAAGCAATAGAGGAATGTAAAGAAACTCAACTAATATAATACTTATACGGAAAATATGGTACAACAAAAAAACTGTAAAAGCTTGCGAACGCTTCTACAGTTTAAGATTTGAATTATCTATACTTTTCTAGAAAATACCCGATACTTCCATTGACTATGAATGTTATAATCAAGATTAAAAATGTGGTGTTTATGTTATTAATCAGTAACTGAGTTTTTTCTATATCATATCCACTATCAATATAATTGTAAATTAATAATGTTTTGACAAAAAGCATTATAATACCTATCAAAACCAGAGTTATATAAAATATTAATAATCTATTATTTTTCATAAGTTACCTCCTTAAAATCAAATTATCACATCTAGATATATTATTTTTTCAAAAGATTGAGTTTCTGTATTAAGAACGATTCCAAACCAACCATAGTCCTTTGTAACGAAATTATAATTCATGTGGTATTGCCCATTATATCGCATTGCATATGGTGTAGCCGGAATTGTTTCTACAAGAATACCTGGATAAACTGTGACTGACAAATCAGGATTATGAGGGTAGTTAGTGTATTCCCATCCTGCACCCTCAGACTGACTCAACCATTGTGAATTATTAGTTGGATAAGCTTCTTCCCAGGTTTCAGAATAAAAATATCCTAGAGTTGTTGAAGAAGAAAATTCAGAACCGACCGATAAACCAAAACCGTCTTCACTTCCTGATGCAGTGGTACTTTGTGTATTTCTTAGAGTTACACTTGTATTAAACCCAGATGTTATGGTTCTATACCGTGTTTCATTTTTAGGCTGTAATCAATTACCAGGGGTTGTGCGGAGTACCATACAGGTTCTATAATTTAACTTCTTTTATTATTTCCTCACTCACAGCTTTTGAAACTCTTTTGTCAAATGGTGAAGGTACAATATAATCTCTTGACAACTCATTGTCTTCAATAATATAAGCAATAGCTTTCGCAGCGCTTAATTTCATACTGTCAGTTATCTTCTTAGTTCTTGAATCTAATGCTCCCCTGAATATTCCAGGAAAAGCTAATACATTATTTATTTGATTTGGATAATCGCTTCTACCTGTTCCAACTATATAAGCTCCAGCGTCAATAGCGTCTTCTGGACTAATTTCAGGATCTGGATTAGCCATGGCGAAAACGAAAGGATCTTTATTCATTGATTCTATCATTTCTTTTGAAACCAGACCTTTAGCTGAAACCCCAATAAAAACATCTTTATTTTTCATTAATTCTTCCAGTGAATCACTTTTTAAGTTACTAGGTGAGGATAATATATTCTCATCCAATAACTCTTTTACTACAAATGAATAAGAATCATATTTACTGTTTAATACAACCCCAGACATGTTGTAACCATAGACATGTTTAACACCAACATCTTTTAGTATTCTAGCTATAGAACTCCCTGCGGCTCCAGTTCCACTAAGAACAACTTCTAAATCTTCCAGGCTCTTACCAGTGAATCTACATGCGTTAATTAATGCAGCTGTTGATACTATCGCGGTACCATGTTGATCATCATGAAATACAGGAATATCTAATTCTTCTTTTAATCTTCTTTCGATAGTAACGCATTTTGGTGAAGATATATCTTCTAAATTAATACCGCCAAAGGAAGTGCTTATATTTTTTATAATGTTTATTATTTCTTCAGTATCTTGTGTTTTTAAACATATAGGAAATGCGTCAACACCAGCAAATTCTTTAAAAAGAATTGCTTTTCCTTCCATTACAGGAAGGCTTGCGGCTGCACCTATGTTACCAAGTCCAAGTACAGCACTACCATCTGTGATTACAGCTACCATATTGCCTTTAGATGTGTATTTATATATATCTGATTCATTATCTTTAATACGTAGACAGGGCTCTGCGACACCGGGACTATACGCTAAAGATAAATCATCACTATTCTCAATTTTTACTTTTGATTCTACGGAAATTTTCCCTTTGTTTATAAGATGCATTTCTAAACTTCTTTTTTTAAAATCTTTTTTCATTTTTTAGTTATCCTTAAAAATGTTATTTCCATAAATATCATATGCTACAAAACAAGGGAAATCTTTAACTTCTAGTTTATATACAGCTTCAGCACCTAAGTCTTCATAAAGAATTAATTCACTACTTACTATTTTGCTACTTAGTAATGCACCAATACCACCCGTTGCGATTAAGTAACAAGAATTATTCTTTATCATCTCTAATCTGAATTCTTCAGATCTATCACCCTTACCAATCATTAGTTTTAGACCTCTTTCCATTAGAGGTACAGCGAGTTTGTCCATTCTATAGCTTGATGTTGGACCGCTTGATCCAATTGAAAACCCTTCTCTCTTAGGGGTAGGACCAACATAAAATATAGTGCTTCCATCAATCTCAAATGGCAATGTTAGTTCTTTAATTAAACGTAAATGTGCTTGATCTCTTGCGGTATAAATGATTCCAGATATTAAAACTTTTTCACCTGATTTTAGTAATTTTATATCATCATTAGAAATAGGAGTAGTTAGTTTAATCATAATATCACCTCTATATGTCTTGCTGAGTGACATTGGATATTTATAGCTACAGGTAAACTAGCAATATGCATAGGGAAATAATTTATTTTTACTGCTAAACAGGTTGTATCTCCACCAACACCCATCGGACCAACACCTAGTTTGTTGATTTCGGTGTATAATTCGTCTTCTAGTTGTTTTATTGTTTTATCTTTACTAGAGTCATCTAATTCTCTTAGTAATGCTTCTTTGGCTAAAACAGCGCTCTTTTCAAAGTTGCCGCCGATGCCTATTCCAACGATTATTGGAGGACAAGGTTTCCCACCAGCATTAAATATTGTATCTAATACTAGTTTTTTTACTCCATCGATTCCTTCGGTAGGAGTAAGCATAACAACAGTACTCATATTTTCACTACCTCCACCTTTTGCGGCAATATGTAATTTTATTTTATCTCCACTAACTAATTTTGTATGTATGATAGCTGGAGAGTTATCCTTTGTGTTTACTCTTATAAAGGGATGGTTGACAACGGATTTTCTTAAGTATCCTTCACTGTAACCAAGTCTAACACCTTTATTAATGGCTTCGTAAATATCACCATTAATTTTTACTTCAGTCCCGACTTCTAAAAAGACAACAACTATTCCGGTATCTTGACATAGAGGGATATTCCCTTCTCTTGCGATATCTTGATTATCCAAAATATCTGAAAGAATTGATTTTGAAATTTCTTTTGATTCACTAGATTTTGCTTTTTGGATCAAAGCAACTAAAGAATTATCTAATTCATAATTAATTTTAATCACGGATTCTTTAACAATATTAGTGACATTACTTAATTCAATTGTTCGCATATATACACCTTCTTTTTGATAGATTAATTATAACATATATATATTAATATTATAGAAAACATAAATAATTTTTGATTAAGGAAATTAATATGCGATTTTACTTGATTAAACTGAAAGTGTTTGATATAATTTATTCGCTAATAAAACTTACTATGGCGTTCAAGCTATGGCGGAAGGAGTAATACAATGAAAAAAGGAATTCATCCAGAATACAAAGTTGTTACAGTTACTTGTACTACATGCGGAAACACTTTTGAAGGTGGAAGTATCTTAGACGAAGTACGTGTAGATACTTGCTCAAATTGTCATCCGTTTTATACAGGTAAGCAAAAATTTGGAGCAGCAGCTGGACAAGTAGATAAATTTAATAAACGTATGGCAAAAAAATCAGGAAAATAATATAGTCGCTATTGCGGCTTTTTATTTTCCTTTTTTCACAAACAAAAAGCCCAATCTTATGGGCTTTTTATGATTTATAGAATTTTCTTTCTTTATATGTTGTGTGTAATAAGTTGCGTGCAAGTTCTGAATTAGGTTCACCTAACCAGTCTTTGTACATACGCATCAATAATTTGTTTGTTCTAGATTCACGATGTTTTTTCTTACTATCGATATCGTATAAAGATTGTGATCTAAGAGCCGATATATCTACTGTATCTTGTATTTTAGCTGAGTGAATTGGTTGTCCACCACCATTAATACATCCTCCAGTACAACCCATAAATTCTACGAAATGATATTGTTTTTTATTTGTTTTCATTCTTTTTATGAATTCTTTTATACTTGCTCCACCATGGACAACAGCAACATTAATATCTGTACCCATTATATTATAAGTGGCTTCTTTAATATCTGATGATCCACGTACATCTTTAAAATCAAGAGCACCTTGATCCTCACCTAAGACTTCTGAGACAGTTCTTAGTGCAGCTTCCATTACTCCACCAGACACTCCGAATATAATTCCTGCGCCTGTATATCTAGCAATTCTACCATGAGGGAATGAATCTTCAAGATCCATAAAATCAACATTCATTCTTTTTAACATTCTAGCATATTCTCTTGTTGTTAAAACATGATCAACATCTCTTATACCTTCATATTCCATTTCTGGTCGAGCTGCTTCATGTTTTTTAGCAATACAAGGCATTATTGAAACAAATACAATGTCTTCTATTTTATATCCAAGTTCATATGAGAAATGATGTTTAGCTACAAGACCACCCATTTGCTGAGGCGATTTTGCAGTTGAAAGGTTTGATAACATGTCAGGTTCGTACTGTTCAATGTAATTAACCCAACCAGGTGAACAAGATGTAAATAACGGTAAGTTCTTACCAGTTTTAATTCTGTTTATTAATTCAGTTCCTTCTTCTAAAACTGTTAAATCAGCAGCAAAAGAAATATCCATAATTTCATCAAAGCCTACAGCTTCAAAAGATCTATACATTCTACCTTCTACATTTTCGCCAATTTTACTACCAAATTCTTCACCTAAAGCAACTCTAACTGAAGGAGCGGCTCCAACAACAACAATTTTCGATTTATCTTTTAAAGCAGCCATTACTTCATCAATTTGTGATTTTTCTTTTATTGCAGCAACTGGACATGCTTGAATGCATTTACCACAATTAATACAGCCACTATCTTCCATATTATGGAATAATGCTGGACCGACATATGTTTCATTACCACGCCCGTTGAAATTTAGGATATTTAAACCTGTATAAACTTCACAAGCAGAAACACAACGACCACATAAAATACATTTACCACTGTCTAAAACTATAGATAGTGAAGAATCATTTATCATTCGTTCTTTTTTATAGAACTCATTGCTTTCTCCATAAACATTTTCAACATTATATCTACGCATTAAATTAAGTAATTCACAATTATGTTCTCTTTCACAAGTCCAACATTCAAACACATGATTACTAGCTAGTAATTGTAAGTTTTGAACTATAGAATTTGTGATTTCTTCTGTATCAGTTTCTATTTCCATGCCATCATACACTGCAAGAGTACATGAATTTTTTAAACCTCTGGCACCTTTAACATCAACTACACACAGTCGACAACTAGATGTTTCATTTATTCCTTCTAAGAAACATAATCTTGGAATATCAAAACCTAAGTCTTCTGCAGCTTTCATTACTGTGTAATCTTCAGGAATAGTTGTATCAATACCATTAATTTTTATAGTAACATTTTTCATAATATCATCCTCCTATACACTTATTATCGCATCAACTGGGCATACATTTTTACATATACCACATTTTATACAAGCTGAATTATCGATAACATGCATTTCTTTTAATGAACCAGAAATACAACTTACAGGACAGTTAGTTGCACATTTTGTACAACCAATACAATTATCTTGCACGTATAAATTTATTAATGGTTTACAGACACCACCAGGGCATTTTTTATCTACTACATGAGCTTCAAATTCATCTCTAAAATTATCTAACATTGATAATATTGGATTTGGTGCTGCTTGACCAAGTCCGCAAAGAGAAGAGTTTTTAACCATGTGTGCTAAATTTTCTAATTTATCTAAATCTTCTAAAGTACCATGACCAGAAGAAATAATTTCAAGCATTTCAAGCATTTTTTTAGTACCCTCACGACAAGGAGTACATTTTCCACAAGATTCTTCAACAGTGAATTCAAGGTAGAAACGACAAATATCAACCATACAGTTGTCTTCATCAATTACAACCATTCCTCCACTACCCATCATAGAACCAGCTTCGATTAATGTTTCGTATTCGATTTTTAAATCTAGATTACTTTCGGGGATTGCTCCACCTGAAGGTCCACCCGTTTGAACAGCCTTTAAAGCTTTGTTCTTAGGGATTCCTCCACCTATTTCATATATAACTTCTCTTAATGTAGTTCCCATTGGAACTTCCACAAGCCCTGCATTCTTTATGTTTCCACCCAAACTAAATACTTTAGTACCTTTTGATCTTTCAGTACCAATTCTACTAAACCATTCAGCCCCTTGGAAAAGAATTGCTGGTATATTTGCCAATGTTTCGACATTGTTTATGATTGTAGGTCTTCCCCATAATCCTTTTGCTGCTGGGAATGGAGGTTTGTTTCTAGACATACCTCTTCCACCTTCAATAGAAGCAATTAGTGCAGTTTCTTCACCACAAACAAACGCTCCCGCGCCTAATCTAATTTCAATATCAAAATTGAAACCAGAACCAAAAATGTCTTTTCCTAAAAGACCATATTCTTTTGCTTGAGCAATTGCTATTTTAAGTTTTTCTATTGCTGTTGGATATTCAATACGAACATAGATATAACCCTTATCTGCACCAATAGCATATCCACCGATCATCATACCTTCTAAAATACTGTGAGGATCACCTTCTAATAAAGCACGATCCATGAAAGCTCCTGGATCACCCTCATCGGCATTACAAATTATATATTTTTGGTCATTTTCATTATTGTATGCGAATCTCCATTTTATACCAGTAGAGAAACCACCACCACCACGACCACGAAGTCCTGAAGCTATCATTTCTTCTACAACTTCAATAGGTTTCATTTCAATTAATGCTTTCCCGAGCCCTCTATAACCATCTTTTGCGATATATTCTTCTATATCATCAGGGTTAATTAACCCACAGTTTCTTATAGCAACACGAGTTTGTTTTGCATAAAATTTAATTTCATCAAAAGCTTTTACTGTATGATTTTCATCGATAGCTTCATCAAACACTAATTTTTCTACTATACGTCCCTTATATAAATGCTCTTCACAAATTGTTTTAATGTCTTTGTTTTTAACTGTAGAATAAAATACGCCTTCAGGATAAACAATTACAAAAGGTCCTTGTTCACACAAACCAACACAACCTGTATTAACTATTTTTATCTCGTCTCTAATTCCTAGTCTAGATAAGTGTTCTTCAAATTCGTCTCTAAGAGTTTTTGCACCTCTTGAAACACACATTGAACCACTACATATCAGGACGTGTGCTCTTTCATTCATTTCAACACCACCTATAGTCTGTATTTTCCAATCACATTATCATTGACAACTTTTCCACCAATAATATGCTCATTGAATATTCTTTTTGCAACTTCTTCATCAACTCTACAATATGTTGTTCTTTTTTCTCCTTGAAGAACTTCAACTATAGGTTCAATTGCACACTCACCTATACATCCAACTGGTGTTACAGTTACTGTATTTAAGTCCCGTTTTGCAATCTCTTCAACAAATAAATTCATAACTGGACGTGCACCTGCACTGATTCCGCAAGTAGCCATACCAACTAATATTCTTGTTCCAACATTTTTACCTCTCATTGTAACTTTACTTTGAGATGCATCTCTAATTTTCTTAAGATCGTCTAAAGATTTCATTATGTTACCTCCTTTTGTAGGTTTTTAATTCCGTTTTTTATATTATCTTTAATCCACATGATTACACTGTAATCTGTGAAGGGAATATTATTCAAAACTTTTCTTATCTCTCTTGTATCAAATATATATTTCTTGTTATTAAATATATGTTCATAATATACATCAATATCTCTTTCATTTAATATTAGAATCATCAGTGTTTCATCGATATCTCCTAAAGGAGCTCTATCGATATGATTATGTTCAAATATTGCCGAAATTACAGTTCCTTTTTCCAAAATTGAATCAACATTGAAACTACCATTGCACATTTTAGCTGCCATTTTAAACAGAGGTACTCCCATTCCTACTTTTCTTGTGGATCTTGTAGTAAAAAAAGGATCTGAAAACTCACTTAGAGTCTTTTCGCTCATCCCATTACCATCATCACCAATAATGATCTTGTAAAAATTATTATTTATATCTTCTTCAATAATTATTGTAATTAAATTTGCATCAGCCTTTATTGAGTTTTGACAAATGTCTAAGATATGTAAAGATAACTCATTCATAACTTTTCTCCAATCAGGAAATCAAAGAAAGCATTTACCGTCTTTTCTTTCAAATCGATATATTCATCTTTTTCTGAGATAGACATTAGTGTATGAGAATCAGAATTAAAGAGCATCTTGTATTTTTCTAATTTTGGATTTTCTTTGAGATATTTTTCTTTTCCATATTTTTGTATTTCAATTGCATCAAAATCAATATCGTTTAATTCAAACACGTTTAGTACACTTTTTGAACCTCTATCAATGTGGGCCAATACAATTGCCCCATTAAGACTTCTAACCTCTTTAACCAAACTTAAATATGGTATTTTAGTTTTAGTTAATGGTATTGGGAAAGTTTCACAGACAGTATCAAAGATATCTGTGATAACTTGATCTTCCTCACTAAATATTCCCCATTCTCCATTTAAATTAGGTTCTAAAAATTTATCAAATATAATTGCGTCATTAAAGGTTCTAAAGTAGCATAGAACATCAAAGTTTTCCTTCACAGTTACTTCAACTCCTGGTATTAACAGAAAGTCGTAAGATTCTTGAAGGTCCTCAATTAATCTTAATTGTTTTGTTGAATTATGGTCTGTTATTGAAACAAGGTCTACTCCTTTTAACATTGCCATATTTAGTATGTTGTTTGGTGTCATTAAATCATCTGCACAAGGTGATAAAATTGAATGAATATGTAGGTCATAGTAAAGTTTTATTTTTATGAACCAATTTTATCTAGAATTAGTATTGTCGAAACTGTATTTAGTTTCGTCCTAAGAATTGGGATACCTAACTCATTAGATTTACTTATAATTTCATCATTTACTTTTACACCGTGTGAAAATATAACACAACTCATATCTAAAAGACTCGCAACACCTAAAACGTTAATGTTATTTAAAACAGTAATCAAAGTACTACCTTCAGCTGCATTACCCATTACATGACTAAGTAAATCACTTGCGAAGAAGCTTTTTACCTCATGATTGAGCCCTGATTCATTCGATAATAATTCAAAATTAATATTAGTTAATATGTTATTAACTCTCATAAGAGTCACCGGATATATTAAATTTCATATGTAAAGTAGTTCCTTCTTTACTTGAAGTTAATTCCATTTCATCAGAAACAGATTTTATATTAGGTAGACCCATTCCTGCACCAAACCCATTTTCAATAGCATAATGACTAGCTGTTGAAAATCCAGGAGTAAGCGCTGAATCAATACATTCAATTCCAGGTCCATTATCCTTAAAAGTAACATTAACAAATTCATCATCAATGCTAACTACACATGTACCACCATATGAATGAATTACTACATTAATTTCTGCTTCATATATGCCAATAGTAACTGTTTTAACAAAATCTTTTGTTAAACCACGTCTTTTTAACTCTCTTTTTGTTAGACTTGCGACTGTTCCAGCATTACCAATGTCGTTTTTTTGGATTTTAAATTCTTTACAATAATTTTCCAATTAGTTTTCCTCAAGAACAGATTCATAGCTTTTAACATGATTCATAAATAACAATCCGCTTGTTCTATACATTGTAAGTGAAGTTCCAATCAAAGTAATTCCAATCTCGTCTGCTAAATCAATAACAGATTGTGATGGTGTTTTACCTCTAACAAATATGATAGTTTCTAGGTCTAATATTTCAGCAGTACGTAAAGCCTGATTTGTAACTAATCCAGTAACAAGTGCACCATGTGCACCAATATGACTTGGCATTTTTTTCAAAAGCATAAGTGCATCACTCATTAAATCACAAACAAAAGCATAATTTATTTCTTTTACACATCGAGGGCACTCTAAGTTGAACTGCTTAGCGTTTAATAATTCTAATACTGCATTAAGTTCCATTATTTTTTCCTCGCTTCTTTAATTAGTCTTTTCGCTTTAGTAACATCTATTTCCCCGTAAACTTCTTCATCTATACTCATAACAGGAGCCATTCCACATGTTCCAATACATCTAATTGCTTCTAAACTAAAGAATCCATCTTCAGTATTTTCACCTACATCTATACCTAAATCTGCTTTAACAGCATCAAGGATAGTTTGAGATCCTCGAACATAACACGGAGTACCTAAACAAATTCCAATTATATGCTCACCTTTTGGGTGAAGAGTAAAACTTGAATAAAATGTGACAACACCATTAATTTCAGCTACTGAAATATCTGTGTTTTTAGATACAAGTTTTTGTACTTCAACAGGAATACAACCAAAAATTCTTTGTGCCTCATGTAGAATTGGCATTAGTGGTCCAGGAAGTTTTAAACGACTATTAATTTCTTTTAATAATTCCTCTTTATTTTCATCTGATATATAGAATTTTTTGCTCATAATCTTCTCCTTACTAAGAATATATTTTACAATCTTATCAATTATAACATAATAGAGTTTATTTATAAAGTGTTTTTAAGTAAAAAATACATGTTTATAAATAAGTTTATTCCCCACCATAGAGCGCTTTGTTTGTACACGAACAAACAAAAACATTTTAAAAATTTCAACGAATGGATTGCGCTTATTTATAATTTTTTTATAGTGGATGTTATGATGCTATATTTCAAATACTAGTTGTTTTATTATGGTAAATAATGTATCATTATAATAGAAAAAAAGAGGTGGAATAATGTATTTAAATCAAAAAGATGGTTGGATAGAAGTTATTGCCGGACCTATGTTCGCAGGGAAAACTGAAGAGCTATTAAGAAGAGTAAAAAGATTAGAATATGCTAAACAAAATATAGTGGTTTTCAAACCTCTTATTGATGATCGTTTTTCAGACTCTGAAGTTGTTTCTCACAATAATAATAGAACAAAATCAGTAAATATTTCTAAATCTCATCAAATATTTGATTTCATTGATGATAAAACACAGGTTGTTGCTATTGACGAAATACAGTTTTTAGATGATCAGGCTGTTAGTATTGTAGAATTTTTGGCTAGTAAAGGTATTAGAGTAATTGTTAGTGGATTAGACAAAGATTTTAGAGGAGAACCATTCAGTTTCATGCCAAAACTTTTAGCAATTGCAGAATATGTGACAAAATTGACTGCTATTTGTGTAAAATGTGGTGAACCTGCAACAAGAACACAAAGAATTGTAAATGGTAAACCAGCTAAATACCTTGATCCAATAGTAATGATTGGAGCAGAAGAGTCGTATGAGGCTAGGTGCAGAACTTGTCACAAAGTATACAGAAAACCAAATCCACACAAGGATAGAATAAAAAAATCAAATGAATCATAATAAATATATGAAATTAGCTTTAAAAGAAGCAAATAAAGCATTCAAAAAGAACGAGGTTCCAATTGGAGCAGTAATAGTGCTGGATAATAAAGTGATAGCAAAAGCACATAATCTTCGTGAGAAGAATAATTTGACTACGAGTCACGCAGAAATAATAGCAATTCAAAAAGCTAACAAAAAATTAAAGAGTTGGAGACTTGACAGTTGCACTTTGTATGTTACAATTGAGCCATGTCCAATGTGTGCAGGGGCAATAATTCAAGCAAGAATAAAAGAAGTAGTTTATGGTGCACGCGATCTTAAAGCGGGGGCTCATTCAAGTATTTTAAATCTCTTTGAATTTCCATTTAACCACAAAGTAGAAGTGCATTCTGGTGTTTTGGAAGATGAAAGCGCAAAAATAATATCTAAATTTTTTAAAAAATTAAGAAAAAAATAATTGTGATTGATATCTCTTATTAATCATCCTCATTCAATAGCTGGTAGCGAATCAGGTCAGGTCGGGAACGAAGCAGCCTTAAGTTTTCTATCTATGTGAGTGGGGATGCTTGATAAGAGATGTTTTTTATTGATATCTCTATTACTGTGTGGTAATATTACCTTATAGTTATATTACTGTATAGCAATGGAGGAATGAAATGGAAAAATTTTATATTATAAAACTACTCGCAGATGAAAATAGATTTAATATCTTTATGAAACTATTAGAGTATGGGGAACTATGTGTATGTGAAATTGAAGAGTTGCTTAGAATTAAACAGGCTAACACATCTAAACACTTATCAAAATTTAAAAAAATGAATATACTTTCTTCAAAAAGAGAAGGGAATCTTATTAAGTACAGTATTAAAGAAAAGTTCTTAAATGAAAACATGGACTTAATTAAGTATTTAATGATGTAGTTTTATAGATATAAAAAGGTATTCTATAATACGATTAATTACTATGTTATGGATATTGCTGGATCAATTAAGATAATTATTGTTATTATAGGGTGAATATTTATTTTTAAAAAAATAGGAGGTATTTATATGAATATTAAAATTTTGGGTGGAGGCTGCGCAAATTGTATTTTGTTATACAACAATGCTGTTTCTGCATGTAAAGAGTTGGAAATTGAGGCAGTGATTGAGAAAATTACTGAATACGATCAAATATTTGAGTATAGTGTTATGAGTACACCTGCGTTAGTAATAAATGAAAAAGTGGTTGGGTTAGGTAAAATGAAATACAAGAAAGTAAAGAGTCTAATTGAAAATGCATAAAAAGTATATTTTTGTTGATTTTGATGGGACAATTATTGATCATGGAACAAATAGCATTCCTGAATCTACAAAAGAAGCAATTAAATTACTACAAAAAAACGGACACGAAGTTATATTAACTACTGGTAGAGGCCCAGCATTATTTTATGGAGTAGATAAGTTGCTTAATATTGATTCTTATATAGCTTCAAATGGCCGTTATGTTGTTCATAAAGGCGAAGTTCTTTACAATAGATATATTGATGGAAATATTGTAAATGAATTAACAGAATTAGCATATAAAAATAAAATAGACATCGCTTTTTCAAGTGCAACTGATTATGTACTGAACAGTAGGTTTACTGATACATCAAATAATTTTAGTGACGTTTTCCATTTAGAATACCCAAAGGTAAAACATAATTATCATTTAGATAACGAAATTCATCAAATAACTTTATTTTACAATGAGAGTGATTACAAAACAAAATTTGTAGAATTATTTCCAACGCTCCATTTTAATTTCTCTAACCATTACGGGCTTGATGTGAATGAAAAAGGTGGATTGAAGGAAATTGGAATTCAAATTTTCGAAGAAAAATTAGGAATAAAAAATGAAGACACTATCGCTATAGGTGACGGTCACAATGATATTTCAATGGTTAAGTATGCAAATATAGGAATCTCAATGGGTAACGGGGTGGAAGAACTTAAAAAAGCAGCTGATATAATCACAGATGATGTTGATAAAGATGGATTCTTCAATGTATTCAAGAAACTAAATTTAATATAAAAAAAGTAGAATTATTCTACTTTTTTATTTATATAGAAGTATGATTTTACTCCTTTTTCAACATTCTCAATTCCGAAATTGCAGTTATGAGCTTTAAGGATTTCACTTACTAAGTAAAGTCCAATTCCAGTACCTTTACTTTTTAATCTATTACTAGTGTTTTCTGGTTCATCCCTGAAGAATGGCATCCAAATATTTTCAATATTAAGGGGGTCTATGGTTGCTCCTTGGTTAATTAATTCAAAGTAAGCGTGATTTTCTGTCTCGCTTATTTCAATATCGATTTGTTGATTTTCAGGTGTATATTTTATTGCGTTTGTAAAGAAGTTTGATATTACTCTTTTTATTAGTTTATTATCTGCCTCAATCATAACGTCTTTTTTGATGTTAAGATTTATTTTGAGGTTGTGATTTTTAATAATACTGTCGAACTCGTCAATAAAAACATAAATACAGTTTGATAAACTAAATTCAGTTATTTCTAGTTCTGACTGTGCATCATCTAAACGATAAATTTGTAACATATCTTGAATCATAACTGAAGATTTATTGATTTCTTCAACAACATTCAATAACTCAGTTTGTTGATCTTCCTCAGGTATAATACCGTCTAGAATACCTTGTATAGTAACTTGCATTATCATTAATGGTGTTTTTAGTTCATGAGAGATTGACGAAACTAATTGTTTTTTTAATGATACTTGTTTTGTTTGGTCCTCGTATAATTTGGTCATTTCTTGATTTTTGTTATTTAATGTCTCAAGTGTTTCTTTTAAGTTCCGGGAGATTAAATTTATACTTCTAGTTAAAGAAGCATTTTCTCTATTGTTGTATTCATGAGCTTCAACATTGAAGTTTAAATTAGAAATCTCTTTAGCAACCAACTCTATGTTTTGAACTGGCTTTGTAATAATCCCAGATAATCTGAAACTCCATAGGAACAAAATAGCTATGGCAGTCATATATACATAGTAGTTATAAGTAGAAACAATACTTATTATATCCTGTGGGTTTTCTATTGGGATTATAGTAACAATGTAGTCCCATTCAAGTTCATGAATAAATATTAGTGTATCAAAGGGTCCATCAACTGATTTATACCAGTATCCATACTCATATTCGTGAGCTCCTATATCAATGAAGTTTCCAGATAATTTAATTAATTCTTGATTTACTATGTTGTTATCGGCAGACATGTAATTAAGATTATTTGGTTTATTAATTTCCGTTATTTTCCCAGTTACAGTGATACATGGTTCATGAGTACAAATTGATGAATTATTATATATGCTGCTTGTTGTATTGATTGTTGCTGGACTATAAAACTCTTCATTATAAACATAAAGAGACATTGAAATATCCTCATCTAATGTGTAGTCATAGGTATTGTTTGGGATAAGCACTCTATATGTCTCATTTGATGTGCTGTCATTAACATCAATTGTGAAATTAGTATCTGACGATATATATGCTCTAAAATCAGCGCTTGTTATTACTGTATATGCATTAGCATTTGTTGTGAAATCATACATTAAATCATAATAATCAGCATCTTCATCATTCATAGAATCAACATAATCAATTAAATCTGTATGAATGTTATTGAATTCTTTTTGTGTGTAGAATTTTGCAAAAAACTGAGAATTTAAAACTGATTGTAATAAGAAAAATGATGAAAACAGAAGAACTATAGTTATTATTAGTTGAGTTGACATTGATCGTGCATGGAATATGTTTGAGATACTTTTAAATATATTCGGGATTTTTTTGAAAAAAGATTTAATTTTATTCATCTAAAATTTCAAACCTATAACCTACACCAAATACAGTTTTTATGTAATGTGATCTTCCGCCAAGATATTTTCTCAATTTTTTGACATAAGTATCCACTATTCTATCTTCAACATAAACATCAATACCCCATACTTCATCAAGTAATAAATTTCTTGAACATATTTT
>JAFLJX010000010.1 GCA_022712785.1 Mycoplasmatota bacterium
ATATAAGTCTTTTTTGCTTTTGTAATAATGGAATAATAATCCTTTAGAAACTCCTGCTTCACGTACGATAGTATTCGTTGATGCCTTCTTGTATCCCTTGTCAGCAAACTCTATTAAAGCAGCCTCAAGTATACGGTCTTTTCTCTGGTCATCTTGGTTTAAAAACTCACTCATAGTAACACCCCTTTTGACGAAATTAAAAAAATGGTCAATATAATAATATCACTTTTATTAATGTTTTGCAAATAAATGTTATATTTGATTTGTAATTCAAACTAATATTGAAATGTATGTGACTATAAATGATAATAAATAGGTGTTATAATAAGCGTAGAGGAGATGATATTATGTCTATATTTGATATACAAGTTAAGAGAATGAACGGTGAACTAAGAAACCTAAAAGAATATAAAGGAAAAACTATCTTAATAGTAAATACAGCATCAAAATGCGGTTTCACAAAGCAGTTTGAAGGACTGGAAGTGCTATATAAAAAGTATAAAGAAAAAGACTTTACTATATTAGGATTCCCATGTAATCAATTTTTACGTCAAGACCCAGGATCTGACATTGATATACTAGAATTTTGTACCTTAAACTATGGTGTTTCTTTTGAGATGTTTAGTAAAATAAATGTAAAAGGCAAAGAAATTAATCCACTATATGACTATTTAGTTAAGAATAATCCTACAACTCCAGGCAAAAAGATAAAATGGAATTTTGAGAAATTCTTAATCTCAGCCGAAGGTGTTATAGTAAAAAGATATCAATCAAAAGATAAACCAGAAGATATTGAAAACGATATAGTTAAAGAAATAGAAAAAGGAACGACTTAATAGTTGTTCCTTTTTAATTGACATTATGACTAATTATCTCTGATATACTAATTTTATTATAATACTTAGTAGTTAATAATGCAGTTACATAGAAGATAGTATTTAGCACTATAAAGCCACCAACTAAACTTACTACTTTTATTTCAAGGATTAATTTGAATCCAACACTCTCCATTAGAATTTTAAGTAAGTAATCAAGTAAAACACTAGTTATAGGTATTGAGATTGTAAAGGTAACTAATAACACTAGGTAGATATTAAATAAATATTTTTTACTTATCTCTATATTATTAAATCCAATAGATTTTAATATTGCAATATTTATTCTATTATCGTTTATATATGTAATTAGTATTAGGCTAAATATATACAAAGATAAGATAATTGACAATGTTACTAAGAATCCCATGATCAAACTAGATATGTTTAATAGACTCGTAAACTCATCAAGCGAGTTTTGATAATCAATTCTAGACGTAATATACAAACTTTCATAGAGGTCATCAGTAATGTATAAGCCATTATAGAAAGTATTATCTAGACCATAAAAACTGTTTAATAACTCTTTATTCATGAATAGATTGTTTTCAATCAATTCATTGGAGATTCCTTTGACTAATTGGGTAGTTTCATACTCCCCAATTTTAAATGTTATCTCATCTCCAATTGTTATGTCTGTTGCTGTGTGTAGATAGTCTGATATAATGACTCCATCATTTAAGAGTTCATTGTTTGAGATGTCATTTTCTATTAGTAATTTTAGGTTATTAGATGGGTCTATGCCGTAAACAACAGTATTATATATTTTATCTAAGTCAATATTATTAACCTTAGAAACTACACTTAAACTTTTTGTATAACTTTGATAGTCATTACTCACAGTTTCATCAGTCATATATTGTAAATTTATCATTTCTGAGTAGTTGTTTCCTAGCTTTGTTTCATCCACAAATGCCGTAAACATAGAATTTGAACTAAGTCCAAATATTATCATAACTGAGATAGTTGTAAATAGTATAAAAGTAGTAGTGATAGTTTTAGCAGGAGTAAACTTAAATATTTTTAAGTGTTTCCTATATTTTTTTTGTTTTTTATTTGAAACAGTAAAGTAAATATATAAATAATTAAATACTAATAATATAACTATTGGAACTATCACGCTATATATGAAAATATCAGAATACATAGTAAAATCAGCTTTAGGGAATAAGTATTTAGCACTATAGATGTCAAACATAGTGATAGATGTAAATAAACCTATGATATATCCAACTAAAGTAAATACACTTACAATTAGAGGGAAAATCATTAAAGACCTTGATATCTCAAAATTAGTATATCCTAGTGCATGCAATGTATGGATATCCTTTTTGTTTTTATCGATATATCTTTTCATAAAGATTATTAGTAGTATCCCAATAAAGAAAATGAATAATGACAAGAAGATATCTACAAATGCATTTGCGTTATCAACTTCATTTTCTAAAGAAATAATTCTAAAGTTTATTTCTTTAGGCATGATGATGTTGATCATCTGCATATTCTTACCAAGAATACTTAAATCTGTACTTAGTAAGGTATCATACCCAAAGTCATCAAATATTAAACTTAAGTCTCCATCAACTATATATTTTGTATATGCATGTTCATCTAACTCTAATACAGTTTTTTCATTAGCTAGTACTAGTGTTTGATATTCTTCTTCAAACTTTATTGTACTCATACTAAATATAGGGAATAAGAATTCTGGACTATAAAAGAATCCAGTTATTAAATATGTTTTACCGTCAATTTGGTAATTATCTCCAATGCTTATTGAGTTTATCTTCGCAAACTCAGGGAATATAGCAATTTCATTGTCTTCTACAGGTAATACTCCTTCAGTTATGTATGGTATGTTTATTCTCTGTGTTGAAGAGACAAACTTATAGTAATAATCATCTTCATGAATATTTACTACTCTTTTCTTTTCAACATCATATCCATATCTATCAATAAATATATCTACATAACCATCAATTATATTTTCATATAATAGAGGGTTGTCTTGGATTTTATTATTTATAATGATATTTAAGTTGTTGATGGCTAGAGGATTATTACTAGCACTTAATGCGAGACCGCATTCAGTGCCTATCCCAAGATCAATACATAACTTGATAGTATCACTACCGCTTAGGTAATTAACATCAACTTCTCCCATAGAAAAATAAAAGTCTTCAACATTCTGTGTTGTTAAATAAGTATCATAGTTTTCTTCTAACCTTTTGACACTACTTTTGACAGTAGTGAAGGTTAGAGAAACTATTAGAACTAACAGACTAAGACTTATAAAATAAAATAAATTATTTTTTATTTTTCTTAATTGATCAATATATAGTAGTTTCATAAAAGTACCTCTCTTTATTATTATAACGAAAATGTTGTAATTGAAACAAATAATTGTATAAATATTACATAAATATTACATGTTACCTAAATATCATATTTCTTTGTGTTTTTTCACAAAAAATTCATAACTAAATGATATACTGTGTTTATAAAGAAAGAGGTGCGTTTATGAAGAAGATTTTTAGTTTAGTATTAATGGCAGTATTAATGGTTACATTATCTGCGTGTGGAGAAGATTCTCCTTTTCAAATTAATGATATATTAGATTGTATTAGTGATCCTGAAGCAGAAGGATGTGAGGATTTAATACCAGACCTAGATGACGATAGAGCAGCAAAAGAAATATTAGCTGACACAGTAGTTGCGAATTGGGATGGAGATCTAACTCATGTTGTTGCATTACTTGACATGTTAGATTTATCAGATTCAATGGAAGTAGAAACTAAGTTTTCATTTAGTGTTATAGAAGACGGAGAAACTCATTTCATTCAAGTTGTTATGATTGACAGAACAGTTAATAATGAAGACGGTATGATTCTTCATAGAACATTAGATTTAAACCTTGATGGAGAAGAACTTCTTATTGAAATGATTTTTAAAGAAGTAGATGCAGGAGTTCATGTATTCATTAACTTTGCTCCTCTAAGAGCACAAATGGTTGATGAAGGAGATACTGAATTAGATGAAGGTTTAGATATCATTGGAGCTACAGAAGATTGGTTTATGTTTAAATTCGATGATTCATTAGCTAACATGGTTGAAATTGAAGTTATAAAAGATATAGTTATATCTGCATTCTACGAAGAATTCGGAGAAACATTCTTCTATGACTTACAAAATGAACTTGATTTAGAATTACCAATTGATCTTTTAGAAACTTATGAAATTGATTTGGGTATGTTCTTTGAATATTTAGTTGATGAAGATTATGAATCTGCTGAATTAATGTTAGAAGGAATTGAAATTGAAAGTTTAGTGTTTGATTTAGATATAGCTTACTTAGTTCCTGAAATTGTAATCGTATTAGAAGATTATCAAGTTCAATTAGATTTAGCTTTGTTTGATACAGCTGCTCATATATTAAGTATTCAAGAATTAGGAACTGAAGCTTGGTTAAATTCTTTAACTGAAGCTGAAATTGTTATTTTAGTAGAAGTTCTTATTGATTTAGAAAACCCAGAAGAAGATATAGATTTATCTGAGATGGTAGCTCAGTATTACGCTGGAACACTAGATCATTACATCGTTATGTTATTCTTAGATGATCCTGAGTTAGCTTCGGAATTATCAATGATTCCTGGATTTGACTTTGATGCATTCTACATTGTAATGGATAATTTAGATTATGATGCATTATCTTTAGAATTGGTAGACCTTGAAGTA
>JAFLJX010000011.1 GCA_022712785.1 Mycoplasmatota bacterium
ACATAAAAAAATAGTTTCTTTTCGTAATTATTTAATTTTAATTTTTGGGTTAATCATAACTACTCTACCAATGTTTTACATGGTAACATCTTCATTAAAACCAAATATATTAGTGTTTCAATATCCTCCTAAAATCTTTCCTAAAATTAGGGATATTACATTTGAAAATTATCAATACATTATTGAAAATTCAAATTTCTTTAAATATATTGGAAATACATTATTTGTGGCGTTTATGACTGTTGTTATATCAACAATAATTGCTTCGACTTTAGCTTATTCTTTTGCAAGATTGGATATTCCTGGGAAAAAATTCATGTTTTCTATCGTTATTTCTATAATGTTAATTCCAGGACTTGCAGCAATAATTCCACAATTTGAAATGGCTGCAAAATTCGGTTTAATTAATACACTTTGGGGAGTTATTTTATTCTATTCAGCTTGGGTAGTACCTTTTTCAACTTTCCTTCTTAAAGGGTATATTGAAGACAACATTCCCAGAGAGTTAGATGAAGCAATTTTCATTGATGGTGGTAGTGTATTTACGGTATTTAGGCATGTAATCATACCAATAACTTCACCTGCTATTGCAGCTATAAGTATTTTGAATTTCTTATTTCCATTTGAGGAATTGGGATGGTCTCAAACAATCTTGTAATCAGATTCTATAAGAACAATTCCAGTGGCAGTAACAATGTTTTTTCAAGCTCATAATAGAACAGATTGGGGTTATGTATTTTCCATGACCACTTTGGCTATGGTTCCAGTTATTATATTTTATTTACTATTGCAAAAATATTTTATTTCTGGGTTATCATCAGGTGCTACAAAGGGTTAAAATTCAATAAAAAATATATATGTCTAGAGGCTAACATTATCACAGAAACCTTCTAAGGCGTTCGTTGGAGTTCGAATCTTTCACAAAATGCCTTTTACAGCAAATGAATAATTTCTTAATTAGTTGACTATTTTTAGAACAATAAGTTGCAACTAAATGCGATTCAAAGATCTTTATTTTAAAGATACAAGCCATCCATATATAATAGGAAATGAGTAATTAAGAAAATGAAGATATTTTTGAATTATAAAGGTTTTAACAATAAACAAGAGCTGGACAAGGGGTTCAACACAGTTCAACTCCATCAATAGTACCCGCGTCCCGGAAATTTATATGGTTTTGTTAAGCCATCAAAAAATTTCCGGGTTTTTATTTGCGAGGATTTTCACTATATTTCACCCCGAAAACAGCCAGGTTTCCGTTCAAGCCCTGGAAAGATAGGGTTTTCTATTTTTTTAGCATTCCGAACCCGTGTCCAAAAAAGGTTGAAAAAAGTATAGTTAATGTTATAACTAAGACGTTTTTAATGAATTTTAGCAAAATATAAAATGCACTTGTAAAAAAACAGAAGGAGTTGTGGAGTTGAGGGAAAAGATGTCTAGATTTCAATTGAAAATTATACATTGACAGATTAGATATAGGATGATATTCTATACCTAGCTAGATTAGGTAAGAAGAAAAAAACGCATAAAAAAATTAGGGAATATGTATGTTTTAAATTGAGAAGTGATCGATCAAAAGATCATGAAGAAAAAAAAGATGAAATTATTTCAAACATTATTGATAGATATGTTGAGATGTATAAAGATACAAAGGATAAGTCTTACTCATATGTAGAGGCAATAAAAACATTTGGAGAGTTCCCAACCGATTCCAACGATGAAGATTCATACAAACCACAAGTTGCAGAAATGTTTTTGGTTTCAGCAACTGTAATTTCAGTTATTAGTTTAATTGTTACACTATTAAGTGGTGTTGCCGGAGCGATTGTTGTTGGGATAAGTATTACATTGTATGCTGTTGGAGCTGTCTACCTTTATCAATACAGTAAATTTATTCGAAGAGAAGAATACGATATTCAAAAATATACATCATTTATAGATAAGGTTTTTTCATATATGAAAACTAATTTTGTATTTTGGGCGATATCACTTTCATTGATTTTCACAAGAATGATTTATGGTATTATAGTACTATTTGCAACTGCAATGACAATGGATTCACTGCGTATAGAAGATTTTTATGGCATTCTTGTTTTTTCAGTCATTGGATTCTTAATTGTTTTTGCAATTATAAGCTCATTGTTCATAGGATTATATAGAAGATTAATGAAAAAGTATACAGATTTATCAGGAAATAATGATGTGAAATCAATAGGCCTAAAAGCAAAAGAGTTTATTACCCACAATTATACTCAGAAAAAAAATATCTTTCTGAGAAAGTGGTTCTATCCAGTATTACATCTTATAATATCAGTAATTTTACTCACTGATATTAATGTTGTATCAGTGAGTGCTGAATATGAGTGGTATGCTATATCTCAATTCTTCATTGTTGAAAACCTAGTAATCATCTGTTTATATTTATTACTAACTATACTCATAGTATTAGATAAAATTAAGTACCATCTTATAATTCCAATAATAAATATACTTATTTCAGTTACTGTATTTGTTATTTGGATTGCCCTTGAATCAAGTAGAAGGATAAGTAGTGTGAATGGACCAATATTCTTCTTTGCAGGGATTGCATTCATTTTACTATTCATAGTTGATTTCAATCTTAATAGGAAAATAAAATGAGTTTAAATGGTGATTCATTAAGGGGTCACACTGATATGATGCTCCTTAGTATAATAAGTGATAAAGATTCTTATGGGTATGAGATAAACAAAAAAATAGAGGATATGACAAATAGTGATTTTGTTTTCACTGAAGCAACTCTTTACACAAGTTTTAAAAGGTTAGTTAAACTGGATTATCTTAAAACGTATTGGCTTGAGAGTACCTCTAACAAAAAAAGGAAATATTACTCAATCACTAATAAAGGAAAAATATTCTTGAAAAGCAAATACACGAGTGGAATTCAACAAAAGATCTTATTGATAAAATCATTATGCAATGATACTATTTAAATATTTCATATGGTTTGAAAATTTAAGTATTGCTCTTTATCATTGCACAGGG
>JAFLJX010000225.1 GCA_022712785.1 Mycoplasmatota bacterium
ATCTCTAAATCTTTCATCTTCAGGATGAACCATTAACGCAGTGTCTGCGTACATAGTTTCTGGACGTGTTGTTGCTATTTCTAAGAAACCAGAATCATCTTCTAACATATATTTAAAATAATAAAATGCTCCTTCAACCTCTTTATGCTCAACTTCAATATTACTCAAAGCAGTTTTTGCTTGAACGTCCCAGTTTATTATTCTTTCTCCTCTATAAATTAATCCTTTATTATAAAGTTTAACAAATACTTCAGTAACAGCTTTATTTAAACCTTCGTCAAGCGTAAATCTTTCTTTAGAATAGTCAACACTTATTCCTAGTGCCTCCCACTGTTCTCTTATGTGTCCTGCGTATTCATCTTTCCATTCCCAAGCTCTTTCTAAGAACTTTTCTCGTCCTATTTCATAACGAGAAGTTCCTTCTTCTCGTAATTTTGCGTCAACTTTTGCTTGAGTTGCAATTCCTGCATGATCCATTCCTGGTAAGTATAAAGCATCATACCCTTGCATTCTTTTTCTTCTTATAATCAAATCTTGGATAGTATTATCCCAAGCATGTCCTAAGTGCAACTTCCCTGTAACATTTGGTGGAGGAATGATTATTGAGAATGGTTCCTTGCTTAAATCACCACTTTTAAAGTAGTCACCTTTAAGCCAAAAATCATATTTTCCTGTCTCAACTTCTTGGTGATTGTATTTTTTTTCTAGTTCTTTCATTATAATTCCTCCTTTTTGTATATAAAAAGCTCGTCCAAAATAAGGACGAACTATATTAATCCGTGGTACCACCTTTGTTCCTAGTTAATCTAGGCACTCAATCTATTAACGCAAGTTTACGTTTATAACTACTATTAATTTCATTATAACTACTCCTAGGCTACCTTCTAAAACAATATCTGTTAGTTTCCAGCAATTCACTAACTCTCTTTAAGATATTATGCTTTGTACTCTTCCTATTCACTGTATTTACATGTATTTTAACATATGGTTATATCTTTGTAAAGATTATCAGAAAAGCTATTTCTAATATACATATATAAAATTATTTAATTCTATTAAAACTACACAAATTTAATTAATTAAAAAACAATAGTCATAAAAATATTAATCAATTATTTCATTTATTTTGAAATAACAATGGTATATGTTAACAAGTAAAAAAGGCTACAACTGTAACCTTTAAATTATTTAGCTTAGTAAAATATCGACTAAACATTATACACTTACAGGATAATTACTTTTCAACTATTGTGTAATTGTTAATAATTTGATAAATTTCTTCCATATTGGTTTTCAGAACTGATGAATAAGGTATAAATATATCACCTTGATCTAATACTAACTCACTTTTTAACTCCTTAATTCTTTTAGGAGTTCTATTTTTTGTAATTTTATCTGATTTGGTACCAACTACTAAACAAGGTATGTGATAACTTTTTAAGAAGTTATACATTAAAATGTCATCTTCTGTTGGATTATGTCTAAAATCTATTAAAAGGATAACTAATCTTAAATTAGATCTGTTTAATAGGTATTCTTCTATCATTCTTCCAAATTCTTCACGCGCTGTTTTGCTAACTTTTGCATAACCATAACCTGGAACATCAACAAAATAGAATGCTTCATTAACTAAATAAAAGTTTAATGTTTGTGTTTTCCCGGGTTTACCAGATGTGTGTGCAATATTTTTGCGATTTAACATTGAATTAATAAAACTACTTTTCCCTACATTACTACGTCCTGCGATAACTATTTCAGGAAGATTATCAGTAGGGCAAAATGACGTTTCTACAAAGCTACCTTTAAACTCTACACTTCTTATTATCATATATATCACCTTTTCTCATATATATATTATCACACTTAACATATAAATTTCTAAATTATGATGAAATTAGAAATATTTGTTATATAATATTTTTATGGAGGTGCTAATTTATGGTTAACCCATTAAAGAAACATTATATTAATCTTGATAATCAAGAATTATCAATAAATTCTGAAGATACCTATAAAAACTTAAAGATTAAAAGACAGTTATTAAAAGATAGACAATCGAGAATTCTGGTAATGAGCCTTCTTTTAGCAGCTTTACTCTTCACAGTATTCTTTGGAACTCTTGAAAATCCATTTAAATACACTTTTAGTAAAATCGGTAATAGATTTGATCACAGAATATTATTTATAATATGGGCTTTGTTTACAGGTTTAACGATACAATTTAGCCTGATACAATTGTTTAGGCTAGAACGTTTTAGTTTTACAAAGGCTTATAAATATATATTAGCTTCAACATTCTTTTTAGTAGCGACTTCAATAGCTCCATCCATGAGAGAGATTTACCCATTTTATTTTTGGATTCATAAAATAACTGCTGTTTTGTTCTTTGTGTTTTTAGCATTAAGTATGGGTCCATTTCTAAAATTTGTTTCAAAAGAAAATCCTAGACTGCGTAAAGTTATATTGGTGTGGACTATCATTGTCTTAGGTGGAGTAATATTTTGGGCACTTATGTATGGGAATGCTGGAATATTTGAATTGTGGGGATTTGCGAGCACTCTGGTCTTCCTTCTCTATCTTAGTTTAACTTTATTTGAAGAACAAATAGTAAAACAATCAGTAAAACTTCTTAGAGGAGAACATGATTTGAATTTGGGCATTGAAAGTATCTTTGTTAATTGGGAAAAAATTCTTAAAAATAACAATAAAAAGAGCTGATTAGCTCTTTTTATTGTTTGGACGCAAAGTTAGATACTTATAAATTCATTTATTAGCTCTATTAGTTGATCGATGTTTTCACGACTAATATCATTATGTACAGCAATTCTTGTTCTTTTTCCTCTATTTCCAGCGAATACTATTCCTTTTTCAAATAGAAAATCAGCTAACTTCATAAAATCTAATGTACTTTTAATAAAAACCATATTTATATCCAAACTAGAGAAATCTACATCAATTTCTTTTATTTTATCTAATTTGCCTGCTAAATACGTAGCATTTTGATGATCTTCTTCTAATCTTTTTGTCATTTCTTTTAATGAAATAATCCCAGCAGCTCCTAAAATCCCTACTTGTCTCATTCCACCACCAAGCATTTTACGACCACGTCGTGCTTTTTGTATAAACTGTTTACTTCCACATAATACACTACCAACAGGGCTAGCTAGTCCTTTGGATAAACAGAAAGTAACACTATCAACATATTGACATATCACACTTGCATCAACTTTTAAAAATGTTGCGGCGTTAAATAATCTTGCTCCATCTAAGTGAATCTTAAGATTATTCTCTTTTGCTATATCATAAACACTTTTCATGTAGTCTATAGGTAGTACTTTTCCGCTCCCATGTGCATTTTCTAAACAAATAAGACTCGAATCAGGATAATGGACATCTTGCTCTCTAATCCCGTATTTTATGCTTTTAAGAGGCATCATACCCTCAACCTCATCAACTAAATGGTAACTAACACCACTTATTACTGCACTTGCTCCTACCTCATAATTCTTTATATGAGATTTACTACCAACAATTATCTCATCACCTCTTGAAGTATGTGTATATATACTTAATTGGTTACCCATTGTACCACTAGTAACAAAAAGACCCGCTTCTTTTCCTGTCATTTTTGCAGCTAATGATTCAAGTTCCTTTATTGTTGGATCATCTTCGTAAACATCATCGCCTACAATTGCATTTGCCATAGCTAATCTCATCTCTTTTGTAGGCTTTGTTACAGTATCACTTCTAAAATCAATCATACAGAGCACCTCTTATTCATTTTCTATTTAAAAGTATGAAACTAAAAACGTCGACATCTAAAAATAGCACTTGTTATGAGGTTAACATAATAATAATATTTTTAAATATATTGACAAAAATATGATATTTTTAATACATAATCGAGTGTTTTTAGATAATTATAATATGAAGTTGGCAATTGCCAACTTTTTATTTTATTTTGTTAGTTCTAAGAATAAATCAATCTCTTTAACTATAACTTCCAAACTACTATTCCAAAATTCTCTACTAGAAATATCTAGCCCAACTAGGCTAGCCACATCTTCAACACTCATTTGTCCTGTTTTTTGTAGTAATAAGTTAACTTTTTCAACAAATGGTTTACCTTGTTTGATAAATTCAGCATAAATTCCTTTAGCAAATAGTAACCCAAAGGCATATGGAAAATTATAAAACGATAGTCCTCCTCTATAGTAATGACCTTTATTAAGCCAAGCATAAGGCATTAAATAGTCATGATCAAGACTATCACCATAAGCTTCTTTTTGTGATTTGATCATCATTTCGTTTAACATTCTAGGATTTAAAGGTGTGGTCTTACGTTTATCAAATACTTCAGCTTCAAAGATAAATCTTGATAAAATGTCTACGACTACCTGTGTAGACCCTTTTAATGATTGTTCTAATATTGTAATTTTTTCATTATCATTAGCATCTTTTAAAGCAGCATTTTTAACAATTGTTTCACAGAATGTTGACGCAGTTTCAGCTACAGGCATAGTATAACTTGAATTTACAACTCTTTCCTTAAAAATTTGATCTCCATGATATGCATGCCCTAATTCATGAGCTAGTGTAATTACTCCACTGAATGAACCGCTAAAATTAGTCAATATGCGTGATTGTTTTATAGGATGGATGTTAGCACAGAATGCTCCACCTCTTTTTCCTGGACGTGATGTGTAATCAATCCATTCTTCATCTCTTGCGCGTCGTGCTAAAGCTTCAAGTCCTGGACTAAATGTTCTGAAGTTTTCAAAAATATATTCCATTGCTTCGTCAACAGTAAATTCTTTCGAAGATTCGCCCATTGGAGCGAATATATCATAATATGGAAGGCCATTTTTATGACCCAATAATTCAGCTTTACGTTTTAAATACTTATGGAAATGTGGCAAATATTCTTTCATAGATTCAATTAATGCATCAAGAGTACTTTTTTTCATTCTTGATTGATAAACCGCTTGATCAAGAGCACTTTCAAATCCTCTTAATTCACATAGTGTATTTACTTCTCCTTTTACACCATTTAAGGCATATGCAACACTTTGTGCTATTTTTGGGTAAGCAGCCAATTCAGCTTCGTAGGCCGCTTTTCTTACTTTAGGATCTTTGTCGCTACTTAAATTTCTAACTTCTGACAAAGTTATTTTTTTATCATCGTAATCAACTTTTAAAGTAGCTGTCAACTCGCTTTGTAATTGTCCCCATGCACTTGAACCTGTTTGTGATAGCTTTGAGATGATAATCTCTTCTCCATCACTTAATAAGTACTTAGAACCTTCAACAATTCTATTTATATAGTACTTAACTTCGGTTAATAACTCATCAGAGTCAATTAACTCATCTAAATTATCAATAGTTGGTATCCATTTAGAAAATCTTGTAGAAGCTAGTGTCGTTTTTGAAGATAGTTGTTGCATTTTATTCAAGTACTTCTTAGCTTCTTCATTCATTGCATCAGTTGATATAGTTAATGAGCAAAAAATGAATGACTTAATCAATAATGAACGTAATTCTTCAGATTTAACAATAAATGTCTTAATCTTATTAATGGAATCATCAGTATCATTAAACTCTTTAAGAGCATACGAATTTGACTCTTCAATTAATTTTTCTATTAAAACTAGTGAATCTTGAAATTCTTTTGATTCAAAAGATGTGAATAATGCGTCTAAACTCCATTTTTTCATATATGTACCTCCATTTATCATATTTTATCATATTTTTTAATCATATAAAATACTCAAACTATCAGTTTTTTGTCATAAGTAGCATTTTAATACAATATTATATTAATATTGCAATTATGAACATAATTACGTGTGTTTCTATATTAATCACTTTGGCATATCGCGTCAATACTATTAATGTGAAGTAGTTTTATTCTATTTTATTTTCACAAAAAAACAAGAAATTCTATCTTAATTAGAATTTCTTGTCATATATTATAAGGAAAAAACTACAATTGTAGTTTTTTTAGACGGTATAGTATAAAGGTTCTAGGTAGAAGGTTATCTTTAACTTTTTACGTAATTTTCCCAGCCTAGAACTTCCATGAAGCATATCAAAATATGATTTAGTCTTGTAAACCAGTTAGAATATAGTGATTTTATTTTCATTTCATTTACCACCACTATTTTCCCATTCTTTTACGAAAATATAGTGAACACATTATTAACTCTCGGGATTTCTTAGTTTTGTAATCTTACATATCCAATTTCTTCGTTATAACATGACTGAAAAACTACAGAAGTTTTATTTAGTCATTGTTGTGATAAAGGTTTTACATGGTTAGTACTCTTTCCATTTTTTTACGAATTTCATATCATTGAAACTTCCACGAAGCATATCAAAATATACATTTATGCTGCAAATTGGTTAAAATCAGTAATTATATTTTTATTAATTCTATTACGTTTTTATCTTATTTTTTTTATACAAATCTAATTATTACATTATTAATTCTGTTGCACTTCTTTTTTGCGATCTTATATAGCCTATTTTTTGTTACAATATCCCTTTAAGTAAGAAGTTAACTTGGGTTTGATAAAAGTCAATAGCGTCTTTAGTAGTTAAATCCTTTGATATAAGGGTTATTATAGAGGTATTCAGAATGTTACGCATCATACTAAATACTATAATGAACTCTTCTTTTGACATTTTTTTAACAATCTTTGCCCTTTTTTGACTTATAAGACCGTAAATCATGTCGTAATCAACTCCACCTGATGAAATTAAACTGTTAGTTACATCATAATATGAAGAATCAAAGACATTTCTTATTAGATTGCGGTATTTATAGTTTTCTAATAGTACTGCGAAATGAAAAAACAGATGTTCTTCTGCTTTTATGAAATTACCATTTGCTCCTTCTAGTAGTTTATCATATTTAGAGACTTGCTCATCCAATACCCTGTTAATTATGTACCAATAAAAGTCATCTTTATCTATGAAGTATTGATAGAAGCTACCCTTGGGTATTGATGCATCACTAACTATTCTATTTATGGATGCATTGTAATAGTTATTTGAAGAAAACTCTTTAAAACCTGCATCAAATATTTTCATTCTTTTCTGCTTTGTTAAATTGTAGAAAGTTTGTTTTGGAATTTGACTCACCTCCAGGTTGTTTCATGACTTCATTATATATGACCAGTGGTCGTATGTCAAGTTATTTGTTTGGCAAATTGCTATCAAGCGCTACGATAAACCACATTATACTAGGTTAACATAATAAGTTTGTTATCATTGGTATGAATCTTACATTTTTCTTAATTTGATTGACACATTCTGTTTCAATATTTTTTTGGTGTGTATTTATATCCGATGAATTAATGAAACACTCACTTATTTGTGATTTAATTTTACATATTTCTACTATTCATCAAATCATAAATGTGTTAAAAGGAATCTCTATTTGTCTCATGATTTCAAAAAAATAGAACTGACAAAGTCAGTTCTATTTAAGTACTTTTGCTATAATTTCTTCTATTGTTCCTACTGGTATAATTTCAAGTT
>JAFLJX010000012.1 GCA_022712785.1 Mycoplasmatota bacterium
ATTATAATTAATATTTGAATAGAAATATCTCATAAGTGGTATCCGATTTTACTTAACAGGTGAATTTTTCCTATATAACTCCATATAAAAACTGCACCAATCTTTTTCATAGTTTCCTATGTCTAAGTTTTGAGGTGCAGTTCATTTTAAACTTAACGGCTTTTCTTTCGAATAATAGTAGCTTATTTACTATCTGTTTTTCTTGACGCAGTGTAAGAAGGCTTCTTAATTAAACAACTATATGTTTGTAAGTTTAAAACTTACTCTTTTGCCAAGACCGTCTGCAATTCTAAATATCATTTTCATTGAAGGTGAGTGTTTACCACTCTCAAATCTAGAAATATTAGATTTAGAAATTCCAGTTCTTAAAGACAATTCTTGTTGAGATACATTGCTTTCAATTCTGAATTTAATAAGTTCTCTGATAATTTCATATTGTGGTTCTAACTCATTATAAGCTTTTGCAAACTCAGGATTCTTCATTGCTTTATTTTTATAATCTGCAAAACTACTATTTCTCATCTTCACACCTCTTTTCGTATATTTCCCTATACTTGTATGCCAAATTAATATGTGTTTTTGGGGTTTTATCTGATTTCTTAACGAAACCATTTAACAAGATTATCTTCTTCCCTTTAACATAGAAGAAAAAAACTCTTGAAATATTTGAAGATTGTTTAGCTCTTAGTTCAAACATGCTGCCTCTATTATCATTGATTGGTTTAGTATGGGGTTCTCTTAATTGACTACCAAATTCTTCTAATAATTCAATTTCTTTAACCATTTTTGCTTGTAGTTTGACATCACTAATTGAGTCTAAAAATTCCTCTATAGGCACTTCCCCTTTATTATTCTTAAAAAATTCAACATCCCACATATAAACCTCCTTAATGTTATCAAATTTGATAACATTTGTCAATAGTAATAACTATATTATTTTTAAAACCCGGATCCTCATATCATACAACAAAAATAATCAAACATCCCCCACTACATTTTTTGCGGAAAAGCCTTAGAAAGACATTTTAATAGATATATATTTTTAAGCAAGAATAGCTTAAAACCGATACTTTTAAGCATCAAAGAAACGATAATATCATATTAGCAAGTAGATTTCTTTATGTGTTCAGATATCTGAATGATACGAAACATTATTGAATCTAATAGAAGTTCATTCATTCCAAACTCATTTTTATAAACAATTTAATATGTTTTATTAGAAAAACAAGATCTATAAGAATCTTATTGATGTAGTACTTATAACATTTTATTATCCATATATCTTTTCCCGTTCTCTAATATCTCATTAAGTAAATCTAAATTCCCTTCTAAGGAAGATACAGTTATGACTTCTACCTTCTTTTTAAGATGTTCTCTTAAGTCTTCTACGAGACCATAATGCATCTTTCCCTGTAACTGATGAATACGACAATAAATCAACATCACTTACTTCTGTAGCTGTCTCTATTCATAAGACCCAAATAAGTAACAGTATCTGTATCATATTTAGATAGTACTGAAGAAACAATTGATTTTATTTTTTTAAATGATAATAATCCATGTTCCTAATCAATAAAACCATATTCATCTAACTTCTCCATAATGTAGTTATATTTAATTGTATGCTTCTTAGATTCATCATTCTCGTAATTTAAGTAAGTTCTTAAAGGTATATTTACTAATTTTGATACTTCCTTCCGCATCAATATATATATTTACAATGTAATATATATTTGACATAACGGAAAATATATGTTACATTGTATGTGAGGTGATATTTTATGAGTTATAGAACAAAATTTTCAATGATTAATGGGAGTATTTGGCTAGTATTATTCGTTATTTTTTCAATCGTATTTTTCTCAAATAATTACCCAATTGTTATCCCAATTTCAAATTATAGAACGGCTATTGTAGTAATTCTAATGTTGGCAAACATTAGTAATATTTTTCTTGTTTTTTTCCTTAAAGACAAAGAAAAAGAAGATGAACGAAACAAACAATTAATGTTACTTAGTGCTAATATTACCATGTTTGCGATTGTAGTGATTATAATATCAAGTTGTCTTTCATTGTACTTTATCTATAGGGATAATGAGTCATTCCCAATAGCATTGCTTTGGTATATTGGTTTTGCTACATTGTTTATCACTAATATTATACTCAACCTAAGTTATCCAGTTGTATCATTTAAAGGTGCAGGCTATGAAGATTAACGAAGTAACAACCAATATTAGAGACTTACGTTACAAAATGGATAATATGTCTCAACAACTGTTATCTGATAAAGTTGGTTGTTCTAGACAAACTATCAGTGCTCTTGAGAAGAATCGTTATTCTCCATCATTGGTGTTGGTTAAAAAAATAGCTACAATATTTAATGTATCTATTGAAGATGTTATTCAGGTTACATTGGAGTAATTTAATACTGTCTAATTTTTGTTTTATGAATAACAATAAATGTAAAATCTATTAACTATATATATTTACAAAAGAATGATATTCCATTATTGGATATATCATTCTTTTTATTATAAATACTTGATTATATACACCATAAGGTATGATTCCCAAACGGCTTTGATAAGCCCCCACATACTGTCAGTTTCAACTTGATACGAAAATTTAATTGAGTGGTACTTGGTGATAATTATCACGATTAGGTTCTCGCGGTCAAGAACTCCTCCATAAGAAACTAGCCCCAAATTTAGACTCCCTATTTTATATTATAAACTGCCCATATAGAAGAAGTTGTTGTGTTTCCTCCTAAATATTTTGATTCTGCTATAAATATCTCTTCGTCATTCGTATATATTATAT
>JAFLJX010000013.1 GCA_022712785.1 Mycoplasmatota bacterium
AGTATTACTTAAACTACCCATCTCTATTCAGGCTGGGCAGTCTTTAAGTTGGATAGATGCAATATTTGTAAGTGTTAGTGGAATGAGCACAACAGGACTAACTACAATTGTTGTCAAAGACGTATTTTCAGTGTTTGGGCAGACTGTATTAGCATTTATACTACAATTTGGTGGGATTGGCCTAATAATGTTAGTTTCTTTGTTCTGGTTGGTTATGCGTAAGAAAATCAGCTTTAAAGAACGAAACATGATAATGACTGATCAAAACCAAATAGGTAAAGCAGGAATAGTAAAATTTGTTAAAAATGTATTGATTATGATTGTAACAATAGAAATTATTGGATTTACAATTATGGGTACATACCTAGCTATTGCGTATTCAGATGTATTCTCAATATCTCAGGCATATTTTCAAGCATTCTTCTTAACTATCTCAATGTTTACTAACGCTGGATTTGATATAAGTCCAGGTGGAGATAGCTTAATGATGTATAGTACTGATTACTTCTTCCAAACTTTAGCAATGGGATTAATGATTCTAGGTGCTATTGGGTTCTGGCCGTTAACTGAGTTAAAAACTTGGATAGAAGCTAAAAGAAAAAAAGAGAAGTATGAGTTTACTTTATTCACAAAATTACTTGTATTTATGCATTTAGGGTTATGGATAATTGGAGCTATTGTAGTATTTGGTGTAGAGTTTAATGGATTCTTAGAAAATAAAGGATTCTTTGAAGGGCTATACTATTCATTGTTCATGTCATTGACAACACGTAACGCAGGATTCACAACAATGAATATGGCTGACATGAGTAAAACTACTCAAGTATTCTTTGGAATCTTAATGTTTATAGGATCTTCTCCAAATAGTGCTGGTGGTGGAATTAGAACAACAACTTTCTTACTTGCAATTATGGGAATAGTATCATTTGCGAGAGGAAAAGATCAAATAGTTATAAAAAGAAAATCAATCAAGTTTGAAACAGTATATAAATCACTGATGGTTGTCTTGGTTGCAGGGGCATTAATAATGAGTTCATTATTAATTATGTCCGCTACAGAGCCATTCACAGTTCAAGAGTTATTCTTTGAAATCACAAGTGCTTTTGGTACTACCGGGCTTAGTTTAGGTATTACAAGTAGTTTATCCTTAGTTGGTAAAATTGTAATAATTGTTGTAATGTTTATTGGTAGAGTTGGTATTTTATCACTGTTACTAATGTTCAAAGGAGATAAACAAGCTTCAAATTTAAAATATCCTGAAATAGATTTAATAGTTGGTTAAAAAAGAAAAAGCCCTCAGGGCTTTTTTTTATTTGGTGGTTTCTCTTTCTATTAGTTCTACAGGTAATACAGAATGGATTTCTTCTAAATGTTTTTTGTTTATTAGTTTTATCAATTTATCTATAGTTACCTTACCCATATCAATTATTGGTTGTGCGATAGTTGTGAGGTTAGGCATAATAATTTTACATAAATCAATATTGTCGTATCCTATGACTTGAACATCGAAAGGAATAGAATAGCCTAATCTTATTAAAACATTTATGGTGTACATAGCTATTTCATCACTGCTGCAGAATATTCCATCAACATCAGGGTGTTGTTTAATAAATTTCTCTATAGCTTTTAAATCGGGTGATTTAAAAGCTAAATCAAAACTGTTAACCTTGATATTATGTTTGTCCATAACTTCATAAAATCCTTTTGATCTATCAACTACAGTTATTAACATACTTGGTCCTCTAAAATGAATTATATTTTTAGCTCCCAAAGCTACAAGTTTTTTAGCTGCGAGTTGTCCACCTTGAACATTATCACTACTTATTGATGGAATAGAGTCATCAATAATATGATCAATAGTTAAAATAGGAATAGACATCTCCATATAAGCCTTAGTGCTCTTTGTATTTGCGACTAAAATTAAAGCATCGATACTATACTGATTAAATACACTTATATATTTTTTTTCTAATTCAATATCATCTTTAGAATTGAAGATCATTAACTTGTAACCTTTTTGAGTTATTGCATCTTCTAATGATTCAATAAGTTCAGCAAAAAAGTAGGTAGATATATGTAGCACTATAAGCCCAATAATATTTGACTTTTTTGTGTACAATGACCTAGCTAATTGATTTGGAACATATCCTAAAGAAGATACGACCTCTTCAACCATTTTACGAGTTTCAATATTTACATAACCAGTATTATTAATAACTCGCGATACAGTTGCCACACTAACATTTGCTTTCTTTGCAACATCTTTGATTGTTGACATTCTATCACTTCCTAAATCTTACTTCTATTATACCAAAACAATGGTAAGATAACAAAAAAGTTTCTGAATATATCTATCTAATGATATAATAATTTTAATTGGAGTGGATATAATGAGTAAAAATACAAATAAAGATTTAAGAAATACATTTATATACCAAGTTTATTCAAGAAATCATAACAAATCAGGCACTTTTAAAGAATTTATTTGTGACTTGGATCGCATAAAGAAATTAGGAGTAGATATTGTATATTTATTACCCATTCATGAGATAGGTCAAAAGCAAAAGAAGGGTGATTTAGGATGCCCTTATTCAATACGTGATTTTAGAAGTGTTAATCATGAATATGGGACTTTAGATGATTTTAAAGACCTCATAAAAGAAGTTCACAAAAGAGGTATGAAATTAATGATAGATGTAGTCTATAATCATACTTCGTATGACTCTGTTTTACTTGAAAAACATCCAGAATATTTTTATAAGAATGAAAAAGGTGAATTTGCTAATAGAGTTGGAGATTGGTGGGATATAACTGACTTCGATTACGCAAATTCTAAAGGTCTCAAAGAAGAATTAATTGATACTTTAATCTATTGGAGTAATCTTGGAGTTGACGCCTTTAGATGGGATGTTGCAAGTATGTTACCTTTTGATTTCTTAGAGGAAGCTCATAGTAAAGTTTTACTTTCAAACCCAGATACTATATTTTTAAGTGAATCTGTTCATGGAGGGTTTTTAAGATACTTAAGAAGTGAAGGTTTTGAAGCTCTAAGCGAGTCAGAGATATACCAAATATTCGATATGGCATATGAGTATGATGTTCATCCCTATTTTGAAGGATATCTTAAAGGAGAAGTGCCTTTAAAAAGATATTTAGAAGCATTAATTTTACAAGAAGAGATATATCCAGATAACTATATAAAAATGAGAAATTTAGAGAATCATGACTTTGGTAGGTTTTCACCTATGGTCAATAATGATGAATCTTTAATAAATAATTGGACTGCACTAATATTTTTCAGTAAAGGATCTACTATGATATACGCAGGACAAGAAAGATGTGATAACAATAAACCTAGTTTATTTGATATTGATAAAGTTAATTGGGACGGGAAAGACATTAGTCCATTAATTACTAGATGCGCTAGTATTGTTAAAGATAAAATATTTGCTTATGGGCATTACGATATAAAATTAACTGACAAAGAGGTTTATTACGGAGATTTTACTATAGATTCTAAAAAAATTGTTGGAATTTTTAATTTAGGGAAAGATAACGGAAATATTAAAGTTGATATTCCTGATGGATTATATATTAATTTAATAAATGATAAGGAAATAGAAGTGAAAGATTCTAAAT
>JAFLJX010000014.1 GCA_022712785.1 Mycoplasmatota bacterium
AGCTTAGTTGATATAAGTCAAGAGATTGAGAGATTAGAAAATGAACTTAAAAAGTTAAAAGGTGAAATAGCACGTGGAGAAGGTATGTTAAGTAATCCTAACTTCATAAATAAAGCTCCTATTAGTAAAGTGAATGCTGAAAGAGAGAAATTAAATAATTATAAAGAACAATTTTCAACATTATCTAGTAGACTAAATGAGTTAAAAAAATAATGTTTAAAAATATTGAAGAAGGAATAACTTGGATTGAATCCATAAAAAGATTTGGGGATAAGTTAGACTTATATAGAATGGAAATTGCTTGTAAAGAGTTAGGTAATCCAGAAAAAAACTTAAATATTATTCATATTGCTGGAACTAACGGAAAAGGTTCAACAGTTGCTTATTTAAAACACATATTATTAGAAGAAGGTTACAGTGTAGGGACTTTCACAAGTCCTTACATTGTGGAATTTAATGAAAGAATCACAGAAAATTACAATGATATCTCAAATATTGACCTATTGAAGTACATTAATAAAGTAAATATTCTATATAATGATGTATTAGATAAATATGACGAGATAATCACATTCTTTGAACTCGTTACTTTAATATCTTTTATGTATTTTGATGATCTTAATTTAGATTATGTAATTTACGAGGTAGGTCTTGGGGGAACACTCGATGCGACAAACGTAATTACACCAATAATAGCGGGTATAACTTCAATTAGTTATGACCATATGGGAACACTTGGAGATACTATTGAAGAAATTGCATTGAATAAACTAGGTATTGTTAAAGAAGGTATACCACTAGTAACTTCAGTGGTTGATGAAGAATTAAAAGACTTGTTTATCAATTACACAAATAGATTAAACTCAGAACTGACAGTAATAAAAAGAAAATATATTGAAGTAAAGAAATATAGTTTAAAAACGAACTTTAAATATAAAGGAATTGATTATGCTATAACAATGCTTGGCACTCATCAAGTGGTAAATGCAAGTTTGGCAATAGAGATAATTAATCAATTAATTAAATTAAAGAAAACAGATGTTAAGTTAAGTAGTATAAGAATGGGACTACTTAATACATTCTGGCCTGGTAGAATTGAGATGTTTGGAAATGTAATAATTGACGGAGCGCACAATGTTGGTGGAATGAATGCTTTGAAAGATAGTGTACAAGCCTTATTTAAAGGTAAATACATTAAAGCACTTTATACATCAATGGCTGATAAAGAGTATTTTGATATTATAAAAATATTAGAATCATTTGTTGATGAAGTGCATTTTACACAGTTTGATTATCCAAGATGTGAAACAGCGGATAACTTATACAATGTATCTGAACATCCTCATAAGTTTAAACATAGTGATTCTATAACTGCCTTGAATGAATTAAAGAATTTAAAGAATAACGAAATTTTACTAGTGGCAGGTAGCTTGTACTTCATTAGTTTAATTAGGAAAAACTTAAAATAGTGCCCAAAAAGGTACTATTTTTTTTAGTTTAAGGAGGAATTATATGTTTATGATAAAAGAGCTACCAATAAGGGAAAGACCTCGCGAGAGGTTTATTAAGTATGGTGCAAGTTCAATTCAAACATTTGAATTGATAGCGATAATCTTAAGAACTGGGTCAAAAGATGAATCAGTTTTAGAATTAGCTAAAAGAGTAACTTATATGAGTAATTCATTAAAAGATTTAAGTAATACTTCAATTAAAGACCTAAAATCTATCAAAGGTATTGGAGATAGTAAGGCAATTGAGTTACTGGCTGCGTTTGAATTAGGGAAAAGAGTCCATGAAGAATCATTTAGTAAAAAAAGCAAACTACATTCACCAGAAAAGATATATCAATTTTTAAAAAGTGAACTTGAAATGAAAACTCAAGAACACTTTTTAGCGCTTTATTTGAATACCAAAGGGGAACTAATAAAGAAAGAAACATTATTCATTGGAAGTTTAAATTCTTCACTTATACATCCACGTGAAATATTTAAACATGCAGTAATTAATAGCGCTGCGGCTATAATTATATGTCACAACCACCCTTCAGGGGACCCAAATCCTTCAAAACAAGATATTGATATAACAAAACTAATACATAAAAATGGATTAATGATGGATATTGAGTTACTTGATCACATAATAATTGGAAAAGATAAATATTATTCATTTAAGGAGAGAGGTATATTAAAATAAAAAACAGATTTCTCTGTTTTATTTTAATGTATCTATAATTTCATCTTTGGTTAACTTTGTATATCCTTCAATACCTTTTAATTTTGCTAATGCTTTCAATGTAGTAATAGTTAGGTCATTTAAGTTAATGCTTAAAAGAGTTTCTTCTGGTTGATTAATATCAATTATTACTTCATTACTTACTTTCTTTGGTATTTCATCTTTTTTCGTAAATAGGAAAATAATTAAATTAGCTATTACAGCTACATATATAATTCCAACCATTTCAAAAAGAGATTCCCTACTAAAATTTGTACTTGTAAAATATTCTGTTTGTGAGTAAACCATAATTAGTACTAGTATTGTGAAGAGTCTTAGATAAAATGCTAGTTTTAATGGATTAAATCGCTTATATATTAACATTGTTATAATATCCGTAATAAATACAAAAGGAAGTATTAGAATCAATGTTAGGAAGAATTCTGACTGTAGATTAATAACATCAAATAATAATAAGACTGTAATTGAAACAATACATGAGGAAATTATGGTAAATATATCAATCACTTTGTACTTTTTCATGTTATAGATGTATAGACCTAGACCAAGTAATGGAATTGAAAAATAGAATAGAGTCATGAATAGATTTGTTGTGGTTACATAACTTGGATAATATGAAGTAGATCTAAAAAACACTTGGTAATGTATTGTATCTACAACTAAAAACCAAATACTAAAGATCCATAATTCCTTTATAATTATTTTTTTATTAATTATGAAGAAAAATAAAAGTAAAATTAGTAATATAATTAAATATATAGTCATTTCCTTTTCAATATTTAAAGAATTTTGAAAAACATAGAAAAATATAATCACATTTGATAATAAACCAAATAACAAATATTTCATTTCTAGAAAATTTGGAAAAGCAAGTTTACCCCTCTGCTTTAATAAAAACATTATCAACACCAGTATTGCAATTAGGCTTAAATTGATTGATAATCCTTGAATGTGGGTATATCTAGTTTTATAGTATATTGTTGTTAGTCCTAATGATAGAGGTGCAAATAAAAACATTAATGACGTGAAGAATAAATATTGCTTTAATGATGTATTCATAAAATCACTTCCTTCATAATACAAATATATTATAACACTATAGAGTCTGATATGAAATAGTAAAAAAAATGCCTATATATATAGATATTTGTTGCATTGT
The DNA here is from genome assembly GCA_022712785.1 of Mycoplasmatota bacterium. Lineage (GTDB taxonomy): Bacteria > Bacillota_I > Bacilli_A > Izemoplasmatales > Izemoplasmataceae > JAFGXW01. The sequence continues at coordinate 3,392 of JAFLJX010000014.1, forward strand.
TTCCTATATTATGTATAATAAGTATGGCTCAAAAGATTATCAAGTAAAATTCATTGACAATTTGGTGTATTTTTGGTAATATTTTAATGCTGATTAACGGCATACCGCACAGAAGAGGTTTTAAAGCGAAAACGCACCTTAATGGCGAGTCTTAACTAAAATAATGAGGAGGTGCTTTATGTACGCAATAATTGAAACTGGTGGAAAACAAATAAGAGTTTCTGAAGGAGAAGTAATCTACGTTGAAAGACTAGATGTAACTGAAGGAGATAATTACACATTCGACAAAGTATTAATGATTGGTGGAGAATCTTTAAAAGTTGGTAATCCTTTATTACCTGGTTTAACTGTTGAAGCAACAGTTGAAAAACAAGGTAAGCAAAAGAAAATCATAGTTTTTAAATATAAACCTAAAAAGAAATATCGTCGTAAACAAGGACATAGACAATCATACACAAAACTAACAATTACGAAAATAAATGGTTAGTAACTAAAATTATAGGAGGTGACTTAAATGTTAATTGAAATTAATGTCTTGAAATGTATGGCTTCAAAAAAAGGTGTTGGATCAACAAAAAACGGACGTGATTCTGAATCTAAGAGACTTGGAGCAAAATTATCGGACGGTCAATTCTGTACAGCTGGTTCTATCATTTATCGTCAAAGAGGAACGAAAGTTCATCCAGGAAATAACGTTGGTAGAGGCGGAGACGACACTCTATTCAGCAAAATTGATGGAATAGTTAAATTTGAACGTCTTGGTAGAGATAAAAAACAAGCTTCAGTATACGCAGAATAAAATTGATGGCAAATCACAAAATGTGGTTTGCCATTTTCATTGTAAAAATGTATAATAACCTTATAAATAGATTGTGAGGATATATTATGTTAACTAGTGGAACAAAAGAAGATTTAATTGAAATAGATGAACTTTCTGTTTTAGTTATTAATGATATGAAAAAATCCTTAATACCACAGTGGGAGTTAGATTATCCAAGATTGAAAAATTTTGAGAGTGATGTTATAACTAAATCCATTTATGTATATAAAGTAGATAACAAGATTGTTGGATCTTGCACTATTCTACCTGAAAATGATCCACCATATAAAACAATTGATTCTTGGATTAAAAATAATAGTTTAGTTATTCACAGAATGCTAGTTCATCCTGAGTATAGGAAGTTAGGTATCGCAAAAACTTTTATTGATAATGCAGTAACGCTTTGTAAAAATGGTAAATATGAATCAATTAAGATAGATACACATTTAGAAAACTATAAAATGAGAAACTTCTTAAAGAAAAACGGATTTATTGAACTTGACTATTTAGAAACAATAGATCGTTTAGCTTATGAACTTGTTGTGGAGGATTAATTATGAGTAAGTTATTAGTAGTTTGGAAATCAAATAATGATACCGATATTCACAATTTCGTAATACCATATTGTTACAACGCAGTTGTTCAATCATGGTTTGATGAAGTTGAATTAATAATTTGGGGTGCATCTCAAGAAGTAGTAAAGAATGATTCTGTGGTGCAACAAAGAGTTATTAATTTAATTAAAAACAACATTACTGTTTACGCATGTAAAATGTGTAGTGATAACGTTGGTGCTACAGAAATTTTAGAAGAGTTAGGTGTTAATGTTAGATACACAGGGGATTTACTTAGCGATAGACTTAAAGATAAAGAATACGAAGTTATAACTATATGATGAATAAAGTTGTTATACTTGGTGCTAGTGGAACTGGGAAAACTACTGTTTGTAGAATACTTGGTGAAAAAATAAACTTAAGAATATTACATTTAGATTCTGTGTATTGGAAAAAAAACTGGGATAATATAAGTAAAACAAAATTTAATAAATATATGAAAAAGTTTTTACTTGAAAATAGAAGTTGGGCGATTGATGGGAACTATTCAAATAACCTTCATTTTGATTATAGATTAGAAGCTTGTGATACTATTGTGTATTTAGATTTTGGTGTTCAAGTATCTCTTCATGGAATCCATGAAAGAGCAAAAAGATATAAACATATTTCAAGAGCTGATATGGCTGATGGTTGTATTGAGGGTGTAGATCAAGAGTTCTTACAGTATGTTGCGTTTTATAGAAAGAAAAATATGTTGATTAAAGCACATATTAAAAAGTTTGAAAATAAGAAAAGAGTTTTAATCTTTCAAAGTAGAGAAGAACTGAATTCTTGGGTAGACACCCTATAGGAGGTTCAAAAATGTTTGTAGATTTAGTAAAAATAAAAATATCATCAGGAAAAGGTGGAGATGGTGCAGTTGC
>JAFLJX010000015.1 GCA_022712785.1 Mycoplasmatota bacterium
CAAGTAACAGGAGTTAAACTTAAAAATGGTGAATAGACTATCAGTTCTTGTAAAAGGTGAACTACAAAGATTAAATAAATATAATATGACGTCAGTTAGTGTCTTAGTAGCAATAATATGGGGAGTAATTCTATTCTTTGTTGATAGTAATATCTTAGAATATTTACTACCTCTAGTGTTAATGATGGACGCAACAATGATGGCGATTATGTATGTTGGTTCAGTTATGTTTTTTGAAAAAAGTGAATCAACAATTAGTACAATGTTAGTAACTCCTGTATCAAATAAAGAGTTACTATTATCAAAATTAATAGCAAATACATTACACAATATGTTTGCTTCAGCATTAATAATTATAGTTTTTGTAATATTTAAAGATGTACAATTAAATTATCTTCTTATTGCTCTAGCATTAGTTATTTCTACAGCCTTCCATACATTACTCGGTATAGTAATGGCATATTACCAAAAAGATTTTACTGGAATGTTAGTTAATATCATGATATTCATGTTTGCGCTCGGAATACCTTCAATACTATTCTCGTTAGGTGTAATAAGTGGAAATATATGGGAATTTGTTCTTTTACTTAATCCTATTCAAGCAGCTCAAACACTTATAGAAGGTGCATTCACAGAATATGGTTTCGTATTCGATTATAAATATTACTTTAGTCTTGGTTATTTAATTATTGGAGGAATACTATTGTATACACTTATAGCTCTTCCAAGATTCCAAGATTATGCAGTAAAGGAAAGTGGGGTGTAATCAATGATTGTTACAGTAATAAAAGCAGAACTTAGAAATATGAAAAGAGACAAAATGTATTTAGTATTTGCTTTCTACCCAGTATTGTTAGGTGTTATTGGATACTTCTTAGTTGATTACATTGAAGCCCAAGTTACACCAGATAATCTTGCACCAGAAATAGTAGCAATGTTCTTGATCTTGATGACTGGTTATATCTTTGGAGCACTTATCGCTTTTACATTACTTGACGACAAAGATGATTTTGTTTTGATGTCATTAAAAATTACTCCAATCTCAGTAAAATCCTATGTAATTGTAAAACTAGTTGTAGCATTTATATTTGGATTTATAGCAACTCTAGTAATCACTTTAGCAACAGGATTTTTACCAGATGCAACATTTTGGAATGTATTACTAATATCTATAGCAGGAGCATTACAAGCTCCAGGAGTTGCATTAATAGTAAACTCATTTAGTTCTAACAAAGTTGAAGGATTTGTTGTAATGAAATTATCAGGACTTATCCTAATAATTCCAGTACTCGCATTCTTCATAATGGATTGGCAAGAAATGTTCTTAGTCTTCGCTCCAGGTTTCTGGCCAGCTAGAATGATACAGATAGAATTACTTCCAACCTTTAAAACTAATTTTAATTTTGTTATGTATTTCTTACTTGGTGTTATATACAACATGTTATTCTTATCACTTTTCATGAAAATTTACTCTAAAAAAAGCAATTTATAGAAAATGAATTAATGAACAGAGTAGGAATTATATTAATAGTTATTAGTATATTATATCTTTACGTAATTGTTTTAAGCCCACCTTGGGTATTAAATAATATCAAAGTAAAAACAATGATTAAGTGGCGGAAGTGTTTACATGCTGGACAGCTTTAATGTTAGATCTAGGAATCTTATTCATTAATTTTTACTAAATTTCATGAAAAAGCGGCTAAAATTAGCCGCTTTTATTTATTGGGTTCTTCTCTTGGTGATCTTGGTCCATAATACTGTAATATTAAGTATCTATATCCACACAACTAATTGTATCCAGAAAAATGATATCATAACCAATAATAATGTAGTTACAATCAAGTATATATATTTACATTTAAATGTTGTAATTTTATCAAAAATTGGTTTCACCTCAAATATCAGAATAATGACAATTGCTATATAAAATAAGAACGGAGTAAGCATATTTATTTGTGCTGTTGTAATTCCAATACTAAGAAGTGAATCTATAAAAAAATCTTCTAAGAGAGCGATAAAAAGTCCGTAAACAAAAAATCCAAATGGTAGAAATATTTTTCTAATCATAATATCACCTAATCCTCTACAGAAAACGAATAATAATCAATCTCTTCTCCACTTATTATATCATAGGATTTTACTAATGACAAAAGATTCATTTGTAGTTGGATTGTAAAATCTGAGCGAGAATATTTTTATTGGTGTTAGTCCCCAATCCTTGACATAGAACCTAGACATAAAAATATCTAATATGTCTTTTTTATTGCTGATGTTTAAAGGTTATATTTCAATGAGCCGCTTTTTGCTTACTCAACTTTAGGTGGTCTTGGACCGTAATACTGATAATATCTAGTTTTAATCTTACCATTATATAGTACTCGCTGTCTATCCGCTTTATGTCTATATACATCTTCAAACGCTTCAAAAGATGTAATTATATATTTACTCCAAGTTGGTAATTTACTAAATCTGAATCCCATGTCTTTATATAGTTTTTTGATTTCATCATCTTCGCCAATTCGTTCACCATATGGTGGGTTAGATATTATTACTCCATAGTCATGTGCATAATTAGCAAACTTAAAATCTGACTTAGTAAATGTTATATCGTCAAGTACACCCGCTTCTTCAGCATTTTCTTTAGCTGCTTCGATACTCTTTTGAGATATATCAGATGCATAAATTTCTAATTCGATTTCTTGGTCTATTGCTTTTAAAGCATCTTTAATTTCACTTTTCCATACATCTTCACCAATCATACCCCAGTGTTTTGAAGCAAAATCGCGATATAATCCAGGAGCTATATTTCTTCCAATAAGTGCGGCTTCAATAGGTATAGTACCTGAACCACAAAAGACATCATATAATACTCTATCTTTACTCCAGTAACTCAAGAGCACCATAGCTGCCGCTAAGGTTTCTTTAATAGGAGCTAATACTGTTTCTACTCTATACCCTCTTTTATGTAAAGGAGTCCCTGATGTATCAATAGTTAAAGTTGCTACATCATTTAATAAAGATACAAGAACTGTGTAATCAGCTCCTGTTTCTTCAAGCCAATCAACTTTGTATTGTTTTTTCATATTTTCAACAATTGATTTTTTAACAATTCTTTGACAGTCTGAAATACTAAAAAGTTTAGACTTAACACTTTTGCCGTTAACAGTAAATTTACCATCACTAGGAATGATACTAGTCCAATCTAACGCATTTGTTTTATCAAACAACTCATCAAAAGTAAATGCTTTAAACTCTCCAACTTTAAGTAATACTCTATCAGAACTTCTAAGCCATAAATTTGCTCTCGCAATTCCTGCTTCATCACTTAAAAAAGTAACTTTTCCATTTTCTGTTTTAGTAACCTTAAATCCAAGTCCTATTAATTCTCTTTTTACAACTGCTTCTAACCCAAAAGTTGAAGTAGCAATTAATTCATAATTTCCCATAATATCTCCTTAGTGATTATTAGAATTCTTTTATACTTAATTCGTCTACTAATTCAATTAGCCACTTTATTTTATCATAAACTATATTTAAATTTTCTAGTGTTAATTTTCTATACTTGTTCAACTTAAATGGATGAATTGCAAAATGTGTCTCATTTTCAATAACTGATAAGTAACCCTTCTGTTTAACTGAATCCCTCATCACTCTTGAAAATAGATCTTTGTAATTCTCATTTAAATCTCTTTCAACCATATCTTCTTTTAAATATACTCTATATTCATAATCAGTATCAGTTTCAATTCTTGAATAATTAGTTCCTTTTAAATGTGGTCTTCCGTTAGTTCTAACTTGCTCAATCACTTTAGTGTTATTACCTAATACAATATATACCCCATTCATGTGAGTAGTTTGGTTCTTCCCATTCCCTGAAATTAGAGCTAATTCATATAATTCAAATTCCTTATCTTCTACAGTTCTACCTTTAATGTACATTCTAATATTCGGTCTACAATATCGTGAGAATATTCCACTGTTATTATTGTGCGGAAATTTAGTTTTTTTATCAGTAGAATATTTTAAATTAAGTTCCATATGGAAATTATATTTATCTATTACTTTTTTAACAGTGAATTCATAAAAAGCTTTACTACTTCCAGTACCATAACTGAACATTAAATATATTAACAACACAACCATCAATATTCCACTATAAACCGGAATTGAAACGTTAGCAGGTTCTTTAGCTGTAAAACCTAAAGCATACAAAGAAGCTACTATAGCAAACAATCCAATAATTAGTATGATCGAAATCTTCTTGTGTATTTTCATTTTTTCATTATGAATAATTGTATATTCACTTAGTATATATTCGTATTCTGATTCAGAAAACATGAAATCACTCCTTTTTTGGATGTTTTTTACATAATCATAATATACTTATTTCTTGCAAATGTAAATAGAAGAGAAAAAGCAACTAAGTAGTTTCTTTAGTTGCTTTTTTGTTTTTTAATCTATTTTTTTGTTGGGTCATTTTCAAATACTAATTTACCTGATTTATAATCATCAAGAATAGTTTGAATGGTTCTACGCATTTCCGCATCACCCGGTTTACAATCAGTTAATTTTTGATTACTACTTACAACACTGTTTGACATCGCAAGGCATCCAGGGTTACCACAAGCTCCACAATTAAAATGAGGTAACTCATTATAGATTGCTTCTACTAATGGATGTGATTTAACTTCTAAATATTTATTAGCTATTCCGATTGCTACACCAAGTATCAATCCAATAGCTCCTATAAGCAATACTGCCTCTAACATTAGATTAAACCTACAAAGCCTTTAAATAGTAATGCCATGATTGAAGCTGCGATTAATCCTGAAGGGATTCCTTTGAATCCTTCAGGGATTGGAGCTTTAAGCATTTGTTCTCTAATATAAGAGAATACTACTATAACGGCTGTATACCCTAGCGATGTAAATGCACTGAATACTAATGCTTCAGTTAATGTGAAGTTATTTTGAATATTTAATAGAGCTACCCCTAGTACCGCACAGTTTGTAGTAATAAGTGGTAAGTAAACACCTAGTGAACCATATAATAATGGACTAAATTTCTTAATAGCCATTTCAAGTATTTGAACCATTGCTGCTACTACTAATATGAAAACAATAGTTCTCATAAATGTAAGTCCACCTGGTTCTAATATTTTATAATAGATTAACCATGTTACTACTCCCGATAATGTAATAACAAAGAATACTGCAAGACCCATTCCTAAAGCTTTAGATCTTTTATTAGATACCCCTAAGAATGAACAAATTCCGAGGAATTGACTTAAAATAATGTTTTGAACTAAAAACGATGTGAATGCTAAAGTTAAGAGATCACCCATTAGCTAATTCCTCCTTTGCTAGCGCAGCTGCTGCTTTTGCTGCTTTGATTTTTAATGCTGCTGCTATTTTTATATCCATGATAGCTTTTTTCTTTTTAGCTTTATCAACTTTAATTGTGTTTATAATCCCAACTATTAGTCCTAAAGTTAAGAACGCCCCAGCTGGCTGTACTAAGAATGTTGCTGCTACACTTGTTTCAAATAATGTGAATCCAAGTAACTGAACAGATCCAGTTCCTAGTAACTCTCTTACAAATGATAATGTAGAAAGTCCTAAAGTAAATCCAAGTCCCATTCCTATAGCATCAAATATAGAATCAAATATAGTATTATCTGAAGCATAAGCTTCAGCTCGACCTAAGATTATACAGTTTACTACAATCAATGGTAAGAAGATACCAAGTGAGTTATATAAATCAGTAAATTTAGCTTGAAGTATCCACTCTAACATAGTTACTACTAATGCGATAACTACGATATAAACAGGTATTCTAATTTCACTTGGTACAATATTTCTTATAAGTGATATTAATGTATTTGTTAGTATTAAAACAAACAATACTGAAAGTCCCATTCCAAGACCATTTTCTAAAGAGGTTGTAACTCCTAAAGTTGGACACATACCAAGGATTAAGACAAATGTAGGATTTTCTTTAATAAGACCTTTAATAATGTTTTGTTTAGGTGTTAATCTTTTCTTTTTCTTAGCCATCTATGTGCACCTCCTCAGCATTATAATGTAATTTAATATTTTCAAACATAGTCATTATAGAAGCCCATGTAGTTGAAGCTCCACTAATAACATCAACTTGCACACCATCAAGTGGTTGTCCAACTAACTTAGCAACATTTTCATCTCTTGTATATACTTCACCAATGTTTGGTGTTTCAGTATGACTATAATAACTTACTGCGACTACAGTATCGTTATAAGGATCCACAGCTACCAAAGCATCAATTATACCGTTTCTTCCTTGTACTGAAGTATTATATATTAATACATATATATTGCCTTCACTATCAAGAACTTCATAGATTTCATTTATTGGTTTATAATTCTTTTCAAGATATGAGTTTTCAAGTTGTTCACTATTTCTTTCATATCCGTCTTCTGCGCTAAATAATATAGCAATATTATTATCAATTGTCGCAATTCGATTATCAGCTATAATTGGTTCTGCCCAGTTATAACCTGTATATGCAATACCTGTCACAAGCATCGCTGTGACAGATAAAAAGAATGCAAAATACAAAGTTTTCTTCATACTATACAGCCTCCTTTTTTGGAGGTGCTTTTTTAACTGGTTTTTTAGCTTTAAATGATTGATTTAGTAAAGGAGTTAACATATTCATAAATAGGACTGCGAATATTACTCCTTCTTCATATTGAACACCTTGTCTAATAAACATAGTTAAAGATCCAGCTACAAGACCAAAAATGATCTTTCCTTTAGTAGGAATTGGAGTAGTAATAGGATCACTAACAACAAATATTAATACAAACAAGAATGAACCTGAGAATAATTGATATAATGGAAAAATAAGATCATAGTCTTTAACTATAGCGATAATTACCGCAGTTAATAAGAATGCACCTAACGTTGTTACTGGCGCAATCCAGTTAATTGCTTTCTTATATAACAAGAATCCAAAGATCAGAGCCAATACTAAACCTGAACCAACAATTCCTGGAACTATTCCTAGAAATACATCTAGGAATTGATATGAATCGTTATTCAATAACATTCCTAAAGATGTAGTCATGTTTGATGGATCAAAAACACTACCAATACTTAATGTTTCATTAAAGAAACTATTATCAAATATTAATTCTAGTACATAGTTGTCAAAAGATGAAATAAAAGCAACACCATCAACCAACTGAGTCCATCCAAGAGTTACGAATAAAACTCCTACAAGTGATGAATGAAACACCATATGTGCAAATCCACCAAATATTAATTTACCTAAGAAAGCACCAAGTATTGCCCCAAGACCCACAAGCCATAAAGGAGTTCCTATTGGAATAAGTAATACATAAATTAATGCAGTAATTTTTGGATAAGATTTTGTTATTAAAGCTTTTGCTTCTTTTCTGTTTACGTCTTTATTATGAGAATAAAATAAAATCTCAGATTCAACCGTTAATACAATTGCGACAAGAATCATTAATGCTAGTTTTAATGCATGCATAAATGAATACATATAATAATTATTTAAAATCATTATTCCACTTAGAACTAATAATAATTTATATATTAATTCCATGTTTTTCGGTTTTACAAATTTTGACCTAGGTGAAGGCCATAACATTATTTTAGCCGCCATTTAAATAGCCTCCCTATTCATCGTTTAAATTTACCTTTTTAGTAAAGTTTTTATATTTCCACCCTTGATATAAGAATATCATTGGATAAAAGATAATAACTACTATCAATACTACATTTACTGCCTTATTTGAAACAACTGCATCATATATTGTAATCCCATTTGATAATAAAATATTTGATGGAACCATGTATGGATATATACCCACAAATCCTGTGATTAAGAAGAAAGCCATTGTTAGTAAACCAAAGATAAACAAGCTTTTACCTTTTTCTTTAAACCCTGAATAAAGTGTAATTAATGCGAATACAAGAGTAATTATTGGAAGAACAAAGAATACAATTGACTTACTGAATAATTCTCCTATATAAATTGATGCGTCAGTATTATTGAAACCCATCACAGTAATCATTAATGAGAAAAACATAATGTAAATAATACCATACTTTTTAACTACTTTAACTGCTTTATCTCCAACATTTCCAGTAGTATTAATTTTAATCCATCCAGCTCCAGCTACTAACGCCGAAGACAAAAAGAATAGACCACCAAAGATACCAGTAATGTTAAATAAACTAAAGTAATTAGACGCCATTTCACCAGAGCTATCAAGTGGAAAACCATAAAATATATTTGATAAATATACTCCTAATATAAATATTAACAACGCACTTGAAACCGTCCATGTTATTACCATTGCTTTAACCCATTTTTTTGAATCAAGTTTATATATTACTTCAATTGATACTCCTCTACCAATAATTGCATAAAGTAGTAAAAAGAAAATCACATACAGATAAGTAAATGTTTCAGCAAATACTATTGGAAATAATCCTAAAGTAAGTGTTAAAGCCGCAAGCAGCCATACTTCAATACCATCAAAGTGAAGACCAGATATTACTTGTATTTGTTTTCTTTCGGCTTCATTTTCACTAACCGCCATATTTAGAGCGCTCGAACCTGTAATAAACATTTCTTGAACTATATAAACAATCCACGTAAATGAGATAATAATAAACGCGATACTTGCTAAAGTTGCACTACCCATTATCTTCACCTCCATTTGGTTCTATAATTCCTTTTTTAATTCTACTAATCGTTAATACATAATCCATAATAAACAGTATTGCATATAATATTACTAATGAAATAATACTAAACCACACTTGAGATACAGGCACAATGCTAATTCCGTCACTTACTTTCATTATTTTATAGATTATCCATGGTTGTCTACCAAACTCAGTTACCATCCAACCAAATATTATAGCTAAATAAGGTAAAGGTACTAACCATATATATATTTTATGTAAAGTCTCAGATTTAACAAATTTCTTAAAGAATATAATAGTATACCCAGAAATCACTATAAATACAGAACCAAGTCCAACCATCGAACCAAAAGAGATCCTAACAACCGTTTTGAGGCCACCAGAAGTAAGTCCTGTGATCATCGCAATTTTATCAGGTTGTACAACATTTAAATAATCTAAGTATGAATTACCTGTGATAGGTAATAATATACCCGCTACAAGAATAGTCCATGCACCATACTTAGCGCTTAATTCAAATAAATGTTTATGTTCTTCTTTTCCTTTTAAGAACTGCCAAGAACTAATTGCTAGAACAACAAACCCAGCAAGAAGTAAAGCAGATAAATGATTATGTACATACATATGCCAAGTATATGGATTAAAGAATAATTCCCAGAAGTCTTCAAGTATTATTTTTGATCCATCCCAAACAGCCCCTACAGGATGTTGCATAAATCCGTTAGCTGATATTATCCACATTGCAGACAACATCGTACCAAGAGTAATCATTGATATCGTAAACAATCTTAACTTTCTAGATAAACTATGTCGTCTAAATAACCAAATACCAGTAAACGTAGATTCTAAGAAGAATGCGGCAATAACTTCTAAAATCAATGGTGATCCAAATACCTCACCCATCGCCACAGTATACGGTGCCCAGTTAGTTCCGAATTGAACAGTCATCGCAATACCCGTAACTATCCCAAACGCATAATTGATTAAAAAGATATCACTAAAGTAATTTGATAACATTCTAAATCTGTCATCATCCTTAATAAAATATCTAATTTCAAACATCATAATAATAATTATCAGTCCCACTGTCAGTGGTACAAATATGAAATGAAATGCAATTGTGAATGCAAACTGCATCCTAGATAAAATCTCTAACATAAATTATTCCTCCTAAAAATTTAATATATCAACGAATTATTTCATTGTTTTTTAATTAATAAATACATAAAGAATAGAACTCCTGCGACTGTTGCTACTACACCACCAATTAGGTGTGAAGTATAAATACTAGTCCACGCAAAAACTCTTAAGGTGATACTAAGCAGAGTGTAAACAACTAAAAATAGTACTACAGCATAAATTGCTTTTTCTAATAATTTCATTTTCTAAACTCCTTGATTAACTTA
>JAFLJX010000016.1 GCA_022712785.1 Mycoplasmatota bacterium
GTTGATCAACAACTGTATAATAGCAAGTATAGTAATAAAGAAGGTTCAATATATTGCCTTGATACCATTTTAGCACAAAAAAAGAACCTATAACAATTCTAATGTTATAAGTTTTTTATGTTATTGAATTCGTATCTATCATTAGTTTAGAAGATTACATTTCACTCATCGTATCGCATTTTTCCGAAAAATTTAAGAATCGAATCCTCCCCTACAAGAGTCCACCATTAATGCATTTTTTATATAGAAATATGACTGCAATTTGAAAACAACATTTTAAATTGCTTTGGTTAAATATCCGCCAGGGAATCTCCCACCAGGGAAATATAAAATCTATTATTCGTATTATGAAACTAACTAAATTTCCCGATTTAAACATACCAACATCGCCAAATATAGCGGTTTAGCGGTTAATTAAGTAAGTATTACCTAAGTTCCATTCGAGCATGAACCAAGGATTTCATCTCCCGGTCATAAGTGATTTTCTCCCGGTCCTAGGTTACCAATCTTTAGGGAAAACGTATTTAAGACTTCTACCTTTTCCTTCTTTAACAATAAATCCTTTATTCTCTAATCCTTTTAGAATTTCGTTTGCTCTTGATTCCTTTATCCCTAATAGGGCTTCAACATCTTTTCTAATAATACTATCTTTGTTATCTAACTCAATAATAGTATTTTTCTCTTGTAGTGATAGCTCTTCATATTCAGGTGTTTCAAAGAAAAAGAAGAAAAATCCTTTTTTAGTTTTTTGCTCTTTTAGTCGATCATCATAATTCACATTTAATAAAGTAACCTTTGTTTCTGTATCTCTAAAATCAAAGATTGGATCTATATTATATTCTTTATATGCATTGATTATTTTTTGAAAACCTGTACCAAAATTTTCCATGTGTCCTAACGTTTGAAAAATTCGTGCACATAATTCATTCCTTGGTTTACTAACTCCGATAAATCCAGTTTTAGAAACAATTAACTCTCCTGGTGACACTATTTCTATTCTATCTTCAAGCAATGAAATCCGTATGGTACCAGTTTCAATGTAATTTCGATGAATAATGGCATTTACTATTGCTTCACGGATTGCATCTTGCGGATAATCAGAAAGTGTTTCTTTTTCTTTAAACTCAATTCCATTCTTAATTAGTATACTTTCATATCTAGCCAATTTCTCTTTTGTTAGTTTAAGTTCTTTCTCTAATTTTCTTATATATTCATTATTATTAATTGTATCCACCTCACAATCTTAATCTATTAGATTGATTCATATTTGTATAATTATCCTTACTACTCTATTGTATCATTTCATAAGAACAATTTAAACAAGCCCTTTATTTAGCTTTAAAAAGACCAGAAATAAATTTCTAGTCTATTTGTTATACGACTCGTTGTAACTTATAATCATTTTATATAGTATATTTATTATAACAAGTCAATTAAAGATTGTTTCTATAAAATGGTCAAATAAATTTCTAAACTATTCTTATTTAACCATATTTGGTCTTAATAGTATCATTCTTTTATGAAAGTTCTAACTTCTTCTAAAAATTTAGTATTATTTTCCGCAAATATCATGTGTCCAGTCTTGAATATTACTAATCTTGCATTCGGTATTTTTTCATTCATATATTTATGTCCCTTAAGAGAACAGATGTTATCTTGTTCTCCTGCCAATAATAAAACTGAACTTTTAACTTTATCCAACTTTTTTGATACATCGTAAAAGCCATAATTATTATTTTGACAATAACTTAAAACATCGAATCGAACATTTATCTCTCGTGTTTGTTTATTAAAATCACTAAGCTTTTCTTCATCTGTTGGATAAGCAAAATAAAATGATGTATACTCACCCCATGCATCAAGAAACTCTTCTTTTGAATTTGATTCTTGTAATCCAATTTGTGCTTGTTGAACTCTTTCTCTGAGTTGTAATGGAATTTTACTAAAATTTGAATTCAAAAATTCTTGTATCTCTTTACCAGATGAAGCCCCCGACACTATCACAATATACTTAGCTAATCCAGGAAAATCAACTCCATGCTGTAATGCAACAAAAGCTCCAAATGAATGTCCAATCAACCCATATTCCTTAAATCCCATTACTTTTGCCAATTCCGTTATATCTTCAGCCATTTTTTTTACTGTCAATGTTTTAAAATCAACTTCTTGTGATTGTCCTTGTCCTCTTTGATCTACGAAAATGAGTTGATACTCTTTATCTAAATCATCTAAATAACTTCCAAATGCATGGTGATCTAATCCCGGTCCCCATGAAGTACAAAAAGTGGAAATCCTTGCCCTTTAGTTACAGTAAATAACTTGGTATCACTTATTGAGATATGTCTCTCTTTAACCATAGTTCCTCCTATAAAAAATAGTCTTCACAAGGACTATTCAGTTTGCCCCCTTAACTTCTTATTTATATTATACCATACATAAGTAAACTGCAAAACAAAAAGCCCAAGTGGGCTTTATTATGCTGTGTATATCATTAGTCGCAATTAACGACGATACAACTCAGTTTAACTCATTTAGGGGTAAAACTATTTACCAAATGTAGCTCCGTACACATTCTTTATGTAACTTTCAAAATCCATCTTCACTACTGCTATATTTCAAATAAATAGAAATGAAAATCTAACTTATCTTTTAATTGATTTCTCAAACCTAGTTTGAGGCTTCTATAGCTATTAACCTTGTTATCGTTATGTGATTCATATCTGTCTAGGACTTTCAAAGATTGCCCAACATAAACTACTTCACCCTTATTAATCACCAATTTCTTATCTCTCAATACACCTTCATTATTAGAATATATATTTAATTTGGGTACACTTAGTAAATTATAATAAATTTCATCTTCACTTACTCTTAATGAAACGAACATATCGAAAAGCTCATTTAATCCAATTTCAATCTTATCGTTAGC
>JAFLJX010000017.1 GCA_022712785.1 Mycoplasmatota bacterium
ATTTCAAAAACAAGCTATGATCCAATAGCTAAAGTAATAAGAAAAAAATTAAGAAGTGAAAGAATTACTGGTAAAGTTCCCGTTGTTTTCTCAAAAGAAGAACCATTTAAAGTTGATAATCTAGCCAGTAATCCATCATCGAATAGTTTTGTTCCCGCAACTGCGGGATTAATCATGGCTAGTTATATTGTAAATGAAATTATATCGGAGGATCAATCATGAAATCAATAGTACTCGCAGGAGGATGTTTTTGGTGCGTAGAAGCCTACTTTAAACAATTAACTTGTGTTTCTGAAACCCTAGTTGGGTATATAAGTGGAGATGGTAAAACAACCTATGAAGAAGTATGTAATGCATCAGGTCACGCCGAGGCTGTTCATATTACTTTTGATGAGGAATTAATATCTTTAAATAAGTTATTAGACCATTTATTCAATATTATCGATCCAACATCAATAAATAAACAAGGTAATGACATAGGAGTTCAATACAGAACTGGTATCTATAACTACACACCTGAAATGTTAGATTTAATTCAAGGATATATAAACATTAGACAAAATGAATATGACAAACCAATCGTTATTGAGTTAGAAACTAACCTTGAGTTTTATAACGCAGAAGATTACCATCAAGACTATTTAAGTAAAAATAAAAATGGCTACTGCCATATTAATTTAGGTAGTTTTAAAAATATAAAACAACAATAAAAAAAACCACAAAATTGGTATTTCTACATTTTTAATTACAAATTAAGATAAACACTTCAATTTGAATAAAAAAGGTATTAGAGATGCAATTATACCGCTTAAACATAATATTATTATGCATCTAAAAGACTAATATACCTACAGGAGGACAAATTAATGAAAAGAAATGACTATATATCTTGGGATAAATATTTTATGGGTGTTGCGTTACTAAGTGCAATGCGTTCTAAAGATCCTTCAACACAAGTTGGAGCTTGTATAGTAAATGATAAAAAACGTATAGTAGGAATTGGTTATAACGGCTTTCCATATGGTGTTGAAGATGACACATTCCCTTGGGAAAATGGTGATGACTTCTTAAACTCAAAATATCCATACGTAGTACACGCAGAACCTAACGCAATTCTAAATTCAACAGTAAGTTTAGATAACTCTACATTATATGTAACTTTATTCCCATGTAATGAGTGTGCTAAACTAATTATTCAGTCAGGAATTAAAGAAGTAGTATTCCTAGAAGATAAATATCATGATGAACTTGCATTTGTTGCTTCTCGTAAAATGTTTGATAGTGCAAAAATCAAATATAGACAAATGGAAATGATGAGTATTCAGTTAGGTTAATGAAACTAACACTATTAAAATATAAAAAACTGATTATAGTTTTTTCATTCTTTTTCTTCCCACTTATTTTCATAAGTGTTTTTAAAGTTGATTATAACCTAATCGCACCTGGATATAATGATAACGTTAATGGATTTATAGAAGTAAATAGTGAATATGAATCCAAAGGATCATTTCACACTACTAGTGTTATAAGTATAAAAGGCATAACTTATCTTCAGTATTTACTAGGAAGTAAAGAAGATAAAGTATTTGTAGCTCCATTTCCCGAATACTACGATAACATCGTAGTTAGTGATTTAAAAGTAATGAGTTATTTAATGAAAAATGATTCAATTTATACAAGTTTAATAGTTGGTATATCAAATACTGGTTATGAAATTGAATACGAATCATTTTTAACTGTTTATTTAACTTGGAACTATTTAGAAGATGACACATTAGAAATTGGGGATAAAATCCTTGATGTGAAAAAAGACGGTGTATCAATTAATATTTCTGATATTAATTGTGAAGACACAGTGGTGTTCACAGTACTAAGAGGAGAAGATACACTTGACTTTGAACTTACAAAAAATCTTGTGACTGATACTACTTGCGGGATAGGAATCTCAACCGATATTTTCTCAACTATTTTAGACACAGACGTTGAATATAACTTAATTGAATCGTTAACTTCAGGTCCAAGTGGTGGACTAATGCAGTCATTATATATATATAATCAATTAACTACTTATGATTATAGCCTTGGACTTAAAATTGGTGGTACTGGAACTATTAGTGTTGAGGGTAATGTTGGTGCAATTGGTGGAGTTGAACAAAAAATATATACATCTGCGATGCATAATATTGATATTTTCTTTGTTCCATTCGCTGGTGGTAATTACGATAACGCAATGGAAGCTTACAAAAATATTAGTACTGACATGATAATTGTTGGTGTTGATACATTTAGTGATGCAGTTAACTACCTAGCTAATCAACTTATTGAACATGGTGGTGACCTTAATGACTAAAGAAAAATGTATAATAAAATTACATAATCATTACGAACCATCACAATTATTAAAGAGTTTCTTCGCAGGTTTATTATTCTTTACTGTGCCTAGTAGTCTAATTGGGTTATTATTTGCGAATATTGTTGTACTTTATGTACCATACTTGATATACTTGTTGCTGGCCCTTTATATAGGGCTTGTATTGATTAGTTTATTTAGTAATAAAGTACTTATAGAAACTTTATTAAATTATCAAGACAAATCATTAGAAATAAACTATAAAATTATATATAATAAATTAGTGATTATATCAATATCACTTATAACAATATCGGTTATTATTGGATATTTAATATATTTATCTATTAATTAAAGAGGTGTATTTATGAAAAAGAATTACATTATTGTCGCAGTATCTGTGGTTTTTCTTGTCATCTTAGATCAAGTAACTAAACAGATTATTGCAAGAACT
>JAFLJX010000262.1 GCA_022712785.1 Mycoplasmatota bacterium
CGACGCTCTTCCGATCTATGTGGAAAATGATGAGAAAAATATGTGATGATTTTGGAACAACCATCTTTCTGACAACACATTATTTAGAAGAAGCTGATATTCTTAGTGATACAATTTGCATTATGAAAGATGGAAAAGAAATTGTCCAAGGTACTCCATTTGATTTAAGAAAGTATATCCGGCAAGACACTATCAAAATTCAGTTTTCTAATAAAGAGGAAGCAAAAGAAATTTTACCAGTATTGACTGAACATTTTCCTCAATTAACGTGTACTTTAAAGAATGATGCAATACTGATTGATACTGCTTCGAGTAAAAGTGATTTAATTAAGATAAGTGAATTTATAGTAAAATCTCAAATTGTTTTTCAAGGTATTGAAATAACAGAACCTACATTAGAAGATGTATTTTTACGACTGACAGAGAAAAAGGAGGTTTTAAAATGAGTGTTTTAACCATACTATGGAAAAACGTGAAATGGCGTTATCACAATCCCTTTTCGATTATTTTTACAATTTTACAACCAATACTCTGGCTTGTTCTTTACAGTGCAGTTGCAGGAGAAAACATGCGAGGTTCAGGAATTGAAAATTACACAGCCTTTATATTACCTGGTTTAGTTATACTAGTTATTTTCTCTACTTGTGGAAGTAGTGGGATTATGAACTATATGATGAAATCAGAAGGAAGTTTCTATCGAATATTAATTGCTCCAATTAAAAGAAGTTCCATTATACTAGGTCAGATTTTAGAAGCTGTATTATGTACATTCCTTGAAGTAGGGATCATGGGAATAATTAGTATCCTACTGTTCTCTGTTCAAATATTTAATGGTGTCGAAAGCATGATTGCAATCTTCCTATTAATATTTTTGACAGCATTCTTTATGTCTAGTATTACTTATGGTATTAGTTTAATTCTTCCTAATGAGATGTTATATGAAACCATAATGAATGCTATTGTACTACCCATATTTTTCTTAAGTCCGGCTCTATTTCCAATAGATGAAATCAGTGGAGTTCTAAAAGTGATAATAAACTTAAACCCCTTTACCCATGTCATTAACAGTTTACGTTCTATAATGTTGACTGGAGTAGTTCAAGGAAAAGAAATTTATTTATCTATCTTATTACTTATTGTATTATCTTTATTTGCTTTTATATTCGCCAATAGTAGATTGAAAAAGGAAATGGATTTATAAATAAAGAATATAAATGGAAAACAATCATTTTTCTATTTTAACTGCACCCATAAACTTGGATATAGGAAACTATGAAAAGAAAGGGCGCAGTTTTTATATGGAAAAATATTCAATAGAATTTAAAAAGAAAGTTGTAAAACATTTCAAATGTTAAAAAATGTAAACTTCTAATAAAAAAGTACTAGGAAATGAATCGGAAGAAGTTAAGAAATATTTCAATGATATTGTTAAACTTAAATTGGCAAATTTTTACTTTCTGAATATGATCATGAAATAGATAGTATTGACAATGCTTTTATATATGTTGTAATGCTTGATAATGTAAATCTAATGAAAACAAAAGTGTGGTTATCAAAGAAACTAATCTACAATGAACGAGCAATATATTTTACAAATATTACAAATACTTATAGTGATAATAATTCATCTTATAATAAGTGGATTAATTGCGAAATAGACAAAAATAACAATCTTATATTTCAATATAATACCTTTAGTAGTTTTGAAGGAAATAATTTTAAAACGTGGATAGATGTTGCTACTGATATATGGAATAATGATATATCACAATTTCTAAGATAGGAGAGAAAGATATGAGCAAAATAAAAGTAAGAAAAACATTGAAGACTATTTATGAGTTTGAATGTCCCGTTTGTAAAGAACTAAGACTATCAAAACTTCAAATTTCTCCAAATCACTTTAGATCTTTTGGTAAAAATCATGAAGACAAAGTTAAATGTGTTAAATGTGATTCTGTAATTGAAGTAGAAGTAGTTGATTATTGATATACAATTTATAATAAGTTGCAACTAACTGCGATACAACGAGCCGTATCACAAATAGTTGCAACTATAGACATGTAGGGACTATTATAGCCATTGTGAGGTTCTGCTTTGTTGTTTGGAATAGACCGTGTTCATAACAAATACTAAATTATCTTCGTTTTTTGTACTTTTTTTATCGTAATATATTGTATTTTACTCATTTAATATGATTAAATATATTTTTCCAAAACCATTTTACACTATCCTTTCATTAATGAGAGTACCTTTTTTATTGTAATGTGATAAACTAGTATAGATAGAATAAAAATACGAGGTGATGATTTTATGATACTTATTTTGCTAATTATTGTAATATTAACTAGTATAAATGCATTATTTGCTGCTAGTGAGATGGCTTTGGTTTCAATTAAACCGAGTACAATGTATCAATTAAAACAAAAAAACATAAAGAATAGTAAACTACTAGAAAAAGTAACCAAAGATTCTACTAAGTATCTTAGTACAATTCAAGTAGCAATTACTTTTTCTGGATTTTTAAGTAGTGCTTTTGCAGGATCACAATTATCTGTCTACCTTGTTGATTTCTTTAGTAGTATAGGTATTGATATTTCTAATAATATCGCAATGATAATCATCACTGTTGTATTATCATTCTTTACTTTAGTTTTTGGTGAATTAGTGCCTAAAAGAGTAGCATTAAGTAAATCTGTAAAAATAGCACTATTCAGTGCTCCAATAATATATGTAGTAATGAAAGTATTTGCCCCAATCGTATGGCTACTGTCTATTTCCACAAGAGGTGTAGTTAGGTTACTAGGAATAAAAGTTAAACAAAAAAATAAAAATGTAACAGAAAAAGAAATAAGAGAATTAATTGTTTATGGACATATTGAAGGATTATACCAAGAACAAGAAAAAGAAATGTTAGAAAGAGTATTTCTTTTTGATGATTTAAATGTGGATAGTATTATGACACATTTAGAAGATGTAGTTTGGATTAATAGTAGTGATATGAATGATAAAACGATAGATAAAGTCATAAAATCAAAGTTTTCAAGAATACCAGTATATAAAGATTCAAAGGATAATATTCAAGGTGTCGTAATCATAGAAGATATATTGAATCAGATGTATAATACATTAGATTTTAGTATTAATATAAATGATGTTAATTAGTTTGGTCTTGATGTTAGGTATTTCAGTAGAATGG
>JAFLJX010000256.1 GCA_022712785.1 Mycoplasmatota bacterium
TGTAGTTCCTTAGTTATATTGTTTGGCAACTATATTATACCATTTTTGATAGAAAAATAATCAGGAAAATAAAAAAACTGATTTAAGCTTTAGTTATGCTATCATCAGTTTTTCTTAACAACACGGTGCACCACACATCAGAAAAAAAAAGAGCCATTAAATGGCTCTTGAGGAGAGTTTTATTCAATTATTATTTCTACGATGTCTCCATCTGCTGATTCAATATCCACTATTTTTCCTAGAGATCCTGAATCAATCATTTCAAGTATCATTTCTATATCTAAATCCATACCTTCTAATTGATCAATCTTCATGAATCCTTTTCCATTTTTCATTGCTACTTTTGCGAATTCTAATGGTATTTGAACATTTACTTTGTCCCCATCTGCAGATAATACTTTTATTTTAAACATTTTGAATGCTTGTTTTTTCGGTTTAACTACTGGAGTTGAGGGATTAATGTCTACTGCTTTTAGTAATTCTGCTCCCTCTGAAGCTGTTATTGTCTTATTTGCTATCATTTCTAATATTCTTAATCTATCGTCACTCATATATGTCACCCTTTCATTTTATTATTTTATTTGTTGTTTACTTCTACTATATCGCCTGTTATTTCTAGATTCCTCTAGCAACAACCTTTTTGATGAAATTCTATGATTTGATATAGCTAGTAATATATCGTTTTCAAACATATTGTTTACCTCCTACCTCATTAATTTTACAGCTTCTGATGCAGTTATTTCGCCGTTTTCAAGTCTCCTAAATATTTCTTCTTTATTTGCTTTTTCTTCATTGGATACTTCATAACCTAAACTTACTATTACTTCATCTAAATTTCTTTTAACTGTTGGATATGAAATACCAAGTTCTTTCTCGATTTGTTTAATATTACCTTTGTTTTTGATGAATACTTCTATAAAGTATAAATGCTCTTTTGATAAGTAGCTAAATTTTGATAATTGGAACTCTCCACTGATCTCTGTATTACAATTTGAACATTTTAATCTTGTTACGTTTAAATCACTTTGACAAATTGGACATTCACCTATAACATTTCTAATCATTTTATCCTCCTATATAACCCTAATATCTATTTGTGCATCTTTTGAATCAATATTGATGCGTGTATTTTTTGAATACTTTAACATTTCTAATATTTCTGAAACATCAACACCATCGTCTTTTATAAATCTTTTCCCAATTCTCAATCCTATTCTTGCGAATATCATTGGGAATGGCAGAGCGAATAATATCTTTAAAAATGTATTAACACCCTTCCCTTCTTCAGGAACATGTATTTTCATTTTCACAAAGTATGCTTTTTTACCCATTCTTACTTTCTTAACTGGGTACAATTCTTTCATAGCATCTTCGGCGGATATTTCATTATTCTCAAGTTTATTAAGAATTAAATCATATTTCATCTGTTAATCACGTCCTTTTGTTAACTTTCTTAATTTTCGCATTAACTTTCTTAAGTACACCTTTATACTATCCTACATCAAAAACATTGTCAACACTTTTGTATACTTTTTATTAATATATTTAATATAGACATTAAAAAAATCAATATTTTCATTGAAATAATGAATAATATTGATTTTAGTATTAATTTGAGCTTAATTTTTCTAATAAAGCATGCCCTTTAGTTACCTGGTCTAATTTAAAATCTCTTTTTGTCACAAATTCGAGTACAGCAACTGCGTCTTCGTCTTTACCTTGTGCTATATAAGCGAGAGATAAATAGTATTCTAATTCGATAACTCGATATACTTGTCTTTGTTTTGGTATTAAATCAAACATTAGATCTACTGCTTTTGTATATTCTTCTTTCATTAAGTGAAGTGGAGCTTTTAATACCATTAAGTCATTGCGGAAAGTATTCCCAAGACTTCCTTCACTTACTTCATCCCATTTATCCTCATAACCATTTATATCTTTTTTATTATATAATAACTTTAATTTCATCTCTTCATATAATAATAATTCTTTTGGTTTTAATTTCTTTGTATCAATCTTTTTTATGTCATCTTCGATTGTGTCAAAGTTTCCATTATATAGATTACCATAAGATAAATACAATAAATATTTAGATTGGTCTTTATCTTTAAGTTTCTCATTAACATTCTCTATATGTTTTTCTACATCACATTCTTTTTCTAAAAAATATAAATTTTTATCTTTTTTTCTATTTGCGTATAAAATAAATAAAACAATAAACACTAGAAGTATCATGACTATTACATATGTTTCCAAATACTGACTAAGAATACTAACTACTACATAGGCAATTAATACTTGAAGCATAATTTTTATATATTTACTCATCAGTTTATCCTTTAATTGCTTCTATAGCTTGTAGTCTATCCGCAACTGGCGGATGAGAATAAGTTAACTTAACATATAAAGGATGAGGAGTTAAATTAGAGAAGTTTTCTTTAGATAATATTTTAAGTGCATTCATCATAGGAACTTTAAATCCGTTATCAGCAGCGTATTTATCAGCTTGATATTCATGTTTTCTAGATATCCCAGAAGTTATTGCACCAATTATAATTGATATCGGAGATAATAAAACTCCAAAAATAATTAATCCGAATCCAAAGTGAACATCATCGAATCCAAATGCAGTACTTAATAGTGGAGATTTTAAAGTAAATAGTAGAACTCCTAGATTAACTGAAATCATAATACTTGATTGAATAATACCTGAATATACGTGTTTGTGTTTACTATGTCCTATTTCATGTGCTAAAACAGCCACAATTTCGTCAGGACTCATTTTTTCAATCAAAGTGTCATATAATACTACTTGCTTCATTTTACCAAGACCGCTAAAATAAGCATTCAATTTAGTTGATCTCTTAGAAGCGTCTATTACACTAATTTTGGTTACTTCGTATCCGACTTTAGTTCCAAAAGCATTTATCTTATCCTTTAATTCCCCTTCTTCTAGAGGTTTTAGCTTGTTAAATAAAGGAACTATTAGTTTTACATAGAACATACTTACAAATAACATTATAGCTACTATGCTAGCCCATGAAGTAATAAAGAACCAGTTACCTGCTTTATCATAGAGTGTAAATAATAGATATACTAATCCACCACCAAAGATGATAGTGAGTAATAAACTTTTTATTTTATCAATTACAAAAGTCTTTTTTGTAGATTTATTAAATCCATATCTTTCCTCAATACTGAATTTAGCATAGTACGAGAAAAATATATCAAAGAAATATGATATAAAGAAATAGATTCCAATAAAGATAAGAATTTGGATACTAAGGTTATTAGAAATTACTTCTGATATATCTTTAAATACTATAAATAGTCCTGACAAGAGTATTACAAGGCTTAAGACAATTCCAAATACAGATTCTATAAGACTAAATCGATAGTTTTCCATACTGTATTTAAGCCATTTGTCATATTCTTCTTTTTCATATACATCATTTACTATTTTAGGGATTGGTGCGGTTCTATTATTGTAGTTTAAAATTGATAACCACAACTTAAACCCAAATGTCCCTATCATTAAAGCAACTATTAAAATTATTATAAACGTTTCCATATTAAATCCTCCTATATTTTATCTTGTTTATTATTATAAACCAGCTTTGATTTCAAAGATTATATCTCTTAACTCTGCGGCTCTTTCAAAATCAAGTTTACCTGCCGCACTTCTCATTTGTTTTTGTAAATCTTTTAATATAACTTCTTTTTCTTTTTTATTTAACTCGCTAAACTTCTTACCTTGCTCATCAATAACTTCTAATTTAATAGAAATTGATTCACTGATATCCTTAATAATAGTTTTTGGTACTACATTGTTTAGTTTATTATATTCAATTTGTATTTCTCTTCTTCTTTTTGTTTCTTCAATAGCACCACTCATCGCATCAGTAATTTTATCAGCATACATTATTACTAACCCATCACTATTTCTTGCAGCTCTACCTATTGTTTGAATTAAGCTTCTTTTACTTCTTAAGAATCCTTGTTTATCTGCGTCTAACATTGTGATTAAACTAACTTCAGGAATATCAAGCCCTTCTCTAAGAAGGTTTATTCCTACAAGAACATCATATGTCCCTAATCTTAATTCTCTAATAATTTCAGCTCTTTCCAACGTCTTAATCTCAGAATGAAGATAAGTTACTTTAATACCTATCTCTTTTAAGTAAGTTGTTAAGTCCTCACTCATTTTAATAGTTAAGGTAGTAATCAAAGTTCTTTGGTTCTTTTCTATTCTTTTAAGTATTTCTTCAACAATATTATCTATTTGTCCTTTTTTGGGTCTAATTTCAATTAAAGGATCTAGTAATCCTGTCGGTCTTATTATTTGTTCAACGATATAGTCAGTTTGTTCAAATTCATAATCTCCAGGAGTTGCACTTAAATAAACTATCTGACTTGTTTTACCTTTAAACTCTTCAAAGTTTAAAGGTCTATTATCAATAGCACTAGGTAATCTAAATCCGTAATCAACCAATGTAGTTTTTCTACTAAAATCACCTTTATGCATCCCTCTGACTTGAGGTAATGATACATGTGATTCATCTACTATTAATAAATAGTCATCACCAAAGAAATCCATTAGTGTTGAAGGAGTTTCCCCTGCTTTTCTTAGTGATAGATGCCTTGAATAATTTTCAACGCCAGGACAACTACCAATTTCTTTTAACATTTCTAAATCGTAATTAGTTCTTTGTTTTATTCTTTCAACTTCTAATATATTGTCGTTTTCCTTAAAATATGCGATTCTTTCTTCTAACTCTTTTTCGATTCTTCCGATTCCTTCTTCTAGGTTATCTTTATTAGTAACGAACTGCGTAGCTGGGAAGATAGATATAACTTTATATTCATGAAGAACTTCTCCAGTAACGATATCAAACTCTCTAATTCTTTCAATTTCATCATCAAATAATTCTATTCTAACTCCTATGGTTTTTGAGTATGTAGGTAAGACTTCAATAACGTCACCTTTAACTCTAAATGACCCTCTATTAAAGTCAAAATCATTTCTAGTAAACAACATATCAACTAATTTTCTTAATAGGTTGTTTCTTCCAAAATCATCACCAACTCTTAATGTTAACATCGAGTTTTTATAATCTTCAGGATCTCCAATACCGTAAATACAAGAAACTGAAGCAACAACAATTACATCTTTTCTTTCAAGTAAAGATGCAGTTGCACTATGTCTCATTTCATCAATTTCGTCATTGGTTTGTGCATCTTTTTCAATAAATAAATCACGACTTGGAACATATGCTTCAGGTTGATAATAATCATAATATGATACAAAAAATTCAACTCTATTATTTGGAAAATATTGTTTAAATTCACTATATAATTGCCCAGCAAGGGTCTTATTATGAGCTAAAACAAGAGTAGGTTTGTTAATTTTAGCTATAACATTACTCATAGTAAAAGTCTTACCTGTGCCTGTTGCACCTAGTAACACTTGTTCTTTAACTCCATTTTTAATATTTTCAGCTATGTAATCAATCGCTTTAATTTGATCACCCATTGGTTTATAATTCGCGACTAACTCAAATTTATCCATACAATCACCGCCAATATATATTTTAACACATCATAACATTAATAACATTAATGTGGTAAAATATATTTGGTGATAATTATGAAAACAGTTCTTTTAAGTATCAATGCAAAATACATACATACAAATAACGCTGTTCGCTTACTTAAAGCGAACACTGATTTTTTGGTTGATATAATGGAATATACGATTAAAGATAACATCGATGAAATAGTTAACGATATAGAAAAAGTTGATCCTAATGTTTTAGGTTTAAGTGTCTATATATGGAATGTTTCATTAATTACTAAAATCATTGATAAATTAAAATTACCAAATACTAAAATCATTATAGGTGGACCTGAGGTTAGTTATGACTCATCATACTTCTTAAGAAAACACAATGTTGATTTCATAATAAGAGGTGAAGGAGAAATTGCATTTGATAAACTTCTCACCGCATTAGAGTCAAACGCTGATTTTGATACAGTCCCTAACTTAATGTACTTAAAGGATGGTAAATTAATCAATAAAGGAATCACAGAAATATCAAATTTAAATGATTTAAAACAACCATATTTCATGGAAGATGATATAGTACATATTCCTAATAAAGTATCTTATATTGAAAGTAGCCGGGGATGCCCTTACAAGTGTAGTTATTGTTTATCTTCATTGGAAGAAAAAGTAAGGTTTTTTAATATCGAGGATGTGAAAAAAACTATACTATATCTAATGGAAAAAGGGAGTAAAACTATCAAGTTTTTAGATAGAACATTTAACGCTAATAAAAATACTTTAGATTTATTATCTTTCATCATAGATAACAATAATAATAAAACAGTTTTTCAATTTGAAATTACAGGGGATATATTAGATCAAAAAATAATACATCATTTAAATGAATTTGCGCCTAGGGGTCTTTTTAGATTTGAAATAGGTATACAATCAATTAACGCTGAAACCAATAGCTTAGTAGATAGATTCCAAAACACCGAAAAACTGTTTGAGAATATTCGTTTAATTCAAAAAGGAAATGTTATTGGTCTTCACCTTGATTTAATCGCAGGGCTTCCTAAGGAAAATCTAGAATCATTTAAAATTACATTTGACGAGGTATTTAAGCTTGGTGCGAAAGAACTTCAATTAGGTTTTCTAAAGATGCTTAGGGGTACTAAAATAAGAAGAGAAGCTGAAATTTACAACTATATATATCATGAAAATGCACCTTACGAAATAATATCTAATGATTCAATAAGTGAAAAAGATATCATAGAAATCCATTTAGTAGAACATATGTTAGATATCTATCATAATAAAGGATATTTTAAAGAAAACTTATTAAACTACATATTAAGTACTGATAGTCCATTTATGTTCTTTAAAGAAATTGGAGAACATTATATCAAGAATAATTATTCCTTTAAAGGTTATCAAATAGAGGATGTCTACAAAAGACTATTTGGTTTCATTGATGATGAAACAGTCATTTATTCATTAAAAAAGGATTACTTAAGAAGATCAAAGATAAAACCCAAAATATTTTGGGATAACTTCATTGATAAACAAGAAAAAAGGAAAGTATTTGAAAAGTTATCAACTGATAATAAAATGGATATAAATATTTTTTATAAGTATTCTGTTGTTATGAAATATAAAAACGAATATTTTATTATAATTTATAAAAATTTAGATAATTATAGTTACATATTAAAAGACGATATCATCAATTGATATCGTCTTTACTATTAATTACCTAATTTTATTACTGCTTCATATACCTTATCAACAAATAATAAAAGATCTAAATCTATATCAGTATCTGAATATCTAAGCATTGAGCCAATTATCAAACCTGAAATAATATTAATTTCCAATATATCTCGATTCATAGATATATGTCCTTCTGTAATACCCTTAAGCATTATCATTATAAATCTTTGTTCTATAAGATTTTTAAATTCATGAGTTTTAATCATTAATTCCTCTTGAATTGCTTGAGGTAACTGAGATTTAAAATCATTTGTGAAAACTTCGAAAATCATTCTCGATTCATCAGCTATTAGATATAACATTATAGTTTGAGCTTTGAATGCTTCTTCAAACTTCATTGTTTCGATATCTTCTATATTTAATATTCTGTCTATACTATTTTCAGACATTTTTAATAACGCACTTTTTATAATCTCATCTTTACTTTTAAAATACTCATAAATTGTACTTTTTCCTATATCAACATTTTTTGCAAGTACTGTCATGGTTAAATCCATAGAGAAACCATCCTTATGGAATATTTTAATTACCTCTTCAATTATTTGATCTTTTCTACTCAACTAACTCAACTCCTGCTTTACTAACAAATATTAAGTATACAATAACTCCAACAATTAATACACTCGCACCAATTATATACAAAATTGATCCTAAGAAGTAGTATAATAATCCAGCAGCAATTATTAGAACAAATATTGATAATACACTCATAAATATTTTTGAGTACATAGTAACTAAGTAGTACATGATTGGAACAATAATTAGTGTAAGCATTGTAGCATAAATTAATCCACCAATTGTTGTAACAGCCATTGGTTGCATCATTTCTGCACCTTCACCAATTGCTAAAGCCATTGCTGTTAAAGCAAGAATTGTAGTAAGTGCAGTCATTATTATTGGTCTCATTCTTGTAAGTCCTGCTTCAAGTAAAGCTTCCTTAACAGACATACCCTCAGTTCTTAACTGATTTGTATAATCTACAAGAACTATACCGTTATTAACAACAACACCGGTTAGTATTATTAGCCCAATCAGTGATACAACACTTACTGGCATACTAAATGCAAACAGGATTAAGAATCCTCCTGTAAATGCTAAAGGTATTGTGAACATTATAATGAATGGATAAGATAATGATTGGAACTGAGAAGCCATTATCATATAGATTAAAACTATTGCAAGTAACACAGCTAATCCTAATACTCCAAATGCTTCCATAATTTCTTCATTTTCACCTTGGATTGAATACTCATATCCTTCAGGTGCTGTATAATCTTTCATTGCAGAATCAACATCTTGTGCAACTAAACTCGCATTATATCCTTCAACAAACTCTGCAGAAATAGTTAAAATTCTTGAGCCATTTTCACGACTAATTGCTGAGAATCCTTCAACTTTTTCAACACCCAATCTTTGATCTCCGTTGTCATCAATAAAATCTAGAGCAACATCAGATACAAATACAGGCATACTAGTCATTTTGTTTATCCCAACAACCATATTTCTAATATCATCTAAAGAATATACAGTTTCATCATCTACTGAGAATTGATCATATACATATACATCATATAATTCACCCTTCATTGAAAGCATAGTTACTTTTTCTTCGCCAGCTAAGTTACCCGCTACAGCACCCATAACTTGAGCAGTAGTTATTCCATATTTAATAGCTTCTGCTTTATCAACAGTAATTTTAATTTCTTCTGCTGTTTTACCAACACCGTTATCAATTTCTTTCAATCCTTCAACGGTACCAAGTACGTCAACTATTTTTGTTGCTTCTTCTTTAAGAGTATCTAAATCATAACCCATTAACTGAATTTGAATACCACTACCCGTAAAGGCTTGTGTCATATCTTGTGATCCAGATAAAGTATATTCAATATTTGAATAATTATCTTCAAGTAATACAGACAACTCCGCTTGAACATCAATAGTTGACATTTTTCTATCATCTGACAATATTATATTAACTGTAGCAGAATCACTATCAGTAACTCCTAAAAACATCATTTGACCTCCACCTAAAGTGATACCAACAGTTTCAACATCGGAATGTTTCATTAAGTCGACAGTTAAGCCATCTAATACATCAATAAACTCATCATACGTAAGTGGGTCTGTCTTTGGATTAGTAACACTTATTATTAATCCACCCTCATCCGCTGTAGGGAAATACTCAAATCCATTTGTAGCCGCCAATGCTATTGAACCAACAAATAGTATAGCTACAAGTGGTAATAGTACAAATTTAAATTTGAAGGAAAAATTAAATGCTTTTTTATACCAAGTTTTAAATCTTTCAAAAGTTTTACCTTCTTTGCCTTTATCTTGTCCTTCTTTAAATATCTTTGAAGAAACACTTGGTACAAACGTTAATGCTATTAACAATGACGCTACCAAACTGAATGTAATTGTTAAAGCCATTTGAAGGAATATTTCTTTTATGAATCCTTCAATAAACATAATAGGTAAGAATACACTAATTGTAGTTAATGTAGAAGCAGTAATAGCCCCTCCAACTTGAGCAGTACCTTTAATAGCTGCTTCTTTATTAGATAACCCTTCTTTTTTAAGTCTAAATATATTTTCCATAACAACGATTGAATTATCTACTAACATACCAATTCCAAGTGCTAATCCACCTAGAGAAACTATATTTAACGTAATTCCTGATATGTATATTAAAATTATTGCGAATAATAAACTAATAGGAATTGCGATTCCTACTATGAATGTTGCTCTAAAGTTTCTTAGGAATATAAATAGAATTACAACTGCAAGTATTGCACCGTAAATCAAGTTAGTAATAACACTTCCTGTCGCTTGGTCTATGTATTCTCCTTGGTCTAATAAGATTGTGAAATCCACATCTTCTAACTCTGAGATACCTTCTATTACAGATATAATCTCTTTCGATACATCTGTTGTAGCAAAATTACTACCTTTTTGGACTGTAAGAGATATTGCGTTTTCTCCATTTACTTTTGAATACTCTTTATCATTAGCATTAACAAATTCAACACTTGCTAAATCACTTAAGGTAACAACATCTATAAACGGACTGAAATCAAAGATAACTAAATCTTTTATTTCATCTAAGCTTCCAAACTCATCTCCAACTCTAACTAGATAATTAACATTATCAACATTAATATAACCTACAGGAAATTCAAAGTTTTGAGCCTGTAGAATCATTGATACCATTTCTTTATCTAACTGGATATCTTCTGTTTCATCAAGTGGATCAATGGCTAGTAACCCCGCACTAATTTGAGTATTAATATCCGCTATTGCTTGTTCATCAATAACAACACTAATCTCACTATTATATGCACCACTTACTGATACACTTGCTACTCCCCCAATTCTTTCAATATTTGGAAGAATATCTTCTTCAACAAGTAAAGTTAATTCTTGTTGAGTTAATCCCTCTTTAGATACACTGAATTGGAAAACAGGCATCATGTCAGGGTTTATCTTTATGATCATTGGACTACCAACTTCTTCAGGAAGTCCTGAAATAACCATATCTAATTCTTCTCTCATTTCAATCATCGCACTATCCATATTAGTATCACTTTCGAATTCTAAAAAGATAATAGATACATTTTCTTGAGATGTAGACGTTAAATTCTTAACATTTGTTGTTGTTGCAAATGTTTCTTCAAGTGGCTTAGAAACATTTTCTTCTACCTCGGTAGGACTTGCTCCAATATACGTTGTAACTACAACTGCATAAGGAATATTCATACTAGGGAATAAGTCTGTAGTAAGTCTTGTAAATGATACAACACCAAACACTGCAACTATAACCACTACCATAAATACTGTTATTGCTTTTTCAACTGAATATTTTGCTAAATTCTTCATGCATTTAACCTTCTTTCGTATAAAAAAATATTACCGACCGAATGTTCGGTCGGTAATAATAATACCATTATATTTTTATAAAATCAATCGTTTCATTGAATTATCTAACATTTGAATTAATACTACCATTTGATGTGTCTTTTTCATAGCTGTCAGGTAAGAAACTTGTATCGACATTATTGAAATCAATATCACCATTTGATGTTTTTATATCAATATCAGCAACATATACGTCGTTCATTTCAATTGCACCATTTGATGTTCTTGCATAAAATGATAATCCATCGTATGAAACTACATTTAAGTTATCTACAATTATTTTACCGTTTGACGAATGTAAATCATAGTTGCGCATCTCAAGGTCGTCCAATACTATTCTACCGTTACTAGTTGATGCATCAAAATCATATTGCCCTGTAATGTGTTTTGCTTTAATATCTCCATTTGATGTTTTTACTGTTACGTCTCCATTTACAGTTAAAGTGTCAAGTGAAATTCCACCATTTAAAGTTGCAATATTAATCTTATTAATAGATAAATTTCTAATCTGTACTTTACCATTACTAGATTCAAGATCAACATAATCAAGTAATAAGTGCTCTGGTACCTCTATAACTACTTTGTCTCCACCATTGAATAGTGATAGGAGTTGTTCTAGATTAAAAATAACAAAATTATTCTCTTTATCATTTGTTATAGTAATTTTATTTAACTCATCATCAAAAACAATATCATAATTTCTTTCTTCTGTATAAGTGTGAGTAATAGTGATTTCATCACCTGATACAGAGTATACTTCAACTTCCATACTACCAAAATCAGTCTCTATATCCCAAGCAACACCATCAAGTATATCTTGTGATAAATCTTCTTCATTAATTATTGTAAGTTGAGGTTGATTTCCATAAACGTCAAAGATAGATTCATCTCCAGTGAATAAAAAGAAACCAGTGAATACCATCAATACTATCGATCCTATAAATGATAATGATTTAATAGTATTTAATAGTTTATGTTTTTTAAACCATTCATCAACACTAAATTTGTTAAATTTCTTAGCTACTTTTTCTCTATTTTTAATTTTCAAAACATTGAAGTGATACATCACAATTTTTTTAGTAACCCAAATTGTTAATTCAAGAATTACTAATGCTAATAAGAATAGCAATATATATCCACCAGTAGTAAATCCAAATAACAACATATCCATTGTTGTACGTTCACCAATTAATAAACTCAAGACACCTACATATGAAAATATAGAAGTAAAGAGTGAAATCACCACACCGTACAATGTTGGAATTAGCCATGAAGCAACAAGTAAATCAAATATTATTAACCAAATCAATCTAGGAATACTGACTTTTGAATATCTTTCTTCTTTGTTTTTAACAAATTTTGGACTTACTCCATATTCTTCAAGAACATTTTTGGCTATTGCTTCTGGATGTTCAAGCTCATTAATAATATCTAATTCAGTTTTGTTCTCATAATTTGTTCCAGTATAAAATCTTTCTTCATAAAATGATAAAATCTCATTTCTTTCTTCTTTATCCAAAACAGATAACTCTCTGTCTAGTTTTCTTAAAAAATCTGCTTTATTCATGTCTTTCACCTCTTATCATTATATTTACTATCTTTTCAAACTTTTTCCAGTCAAATCTTAAAGTTTCAAGTTTCGTTTTACCTCCATTACTAATACTAAAATATTTTCGAGGTGGTCCTCCACTTGATTCTTGTAGGTATGTCTCGCATAATCCTTCTTTTGTAAGTTTCCGCAATATAGGATAAATAGTACTTTCACTTATACTCATATTTTTATTGATTTCTTGATATATATCGTATCCATATGTATCTTTTTCGTCGATTTTACTAAGAACTACCATTTCTAAAACGCCTTTTTTGAGCTGTATACTCACATTATACCTCCTTTTATTTCACTGTACTATATAATGTATAGTAGCATACAATATCTAGTATGTAAAGTATTTTGATAAATATATTTAAAACACCTTTTAAAAGCTAATAAGTGGTACAAACAAAGGTAATAAAAAGGCAGTTCAAGTGACTGTCTTTTCTGATTTCTCCTCCTGAACCCTTATGGGTTCTTTTCTTTTATCATATATAAAGTGTAGTAGTTAAACAAACAGGTAAAATTTTCTATTTACAGATAAGTATGAATGTACTTGTTAATTAAAAAACTATTAATAAAAAGATTAATACTACTACTTATATGTAAGCGTCAAATAATGAGACGGAAATAAAAAGGAGCGACAACTACACTTTTTAGTAGTTATTGCTCCTTGTTCATATTAAAGTCCTTAATGATATTTTTACTGTAGGGTAAAATATCATT